>JALZGI010000057.1 GCA_030861105.1 Thermoproteota archaeon | reverse complement strand
TACAATTTTTGGAGAAAACTAATTCTAAGTTTGATTTGGTATTTGCAAGTGGTGTTTTGTATCACATGTTAGAACCAATTAAGTTATTAGATTTAATTTCGAAAGTGACAGATAGATGTTTCTTGTGGACACATTATTACGATAAAAATCTCATAGATGAGAACAAAAATATTAAATATAGATTTAAGAAATTGGAAGTTTTTGAGTATAAAGATAGTCATTATGAAGTATCCAAATATTCATATGAGGACGCACTGAATTGGTTAGGGTTTTGTGGAGGAGCGAATCCTACCTGTAAGTGGTTGTCTCGCAAAAGCATTATCGATGGATTACTTAACTTTGGATATAAAGATATCACCGTAGGATTTGAGCAACCAAACCATCCAAATGGACCAGCTTTTGCCATTTGTGCTAAAAGATAATTGCACTCACTATTACCTTAAGCTTTTCTTACTTATACTAACCAAGCGAGGTAAAATATGATTGACAAGATTGATTACAATATTGGGTACTGCTGTTTAGATTTCATTAAATATGAACCTTCTGGAATAATATCACTAGAAGGCTGGTCTTTTGAAGCAGTAAACAATTTTGATCTATTTATAGATGAAATAAGAGTAGATAATTTTAGTATATTTAGAACATTTAGGCTCGATGTATCGATTTCTTATCAGACTGATAATAAATTTCATGGATTTGTTATTGAGTATAGTATTAGTAAGAGTTTAGATAGATCAAAAGTTATTGTTCAATATAATGGTGAAGTAATTTATAACAAGAGAGTATCTTTTCAAATAACTAACCCTCACTATGAGAGACTGATTAACTCTGATATCGTATATGGGCGAGATGATATATATGGTTATGGCCCACCAACGCTTGATATTTGTCCGGAGATTGAATATTTTGTGAATTATTATGTAGATGGTAAGACTATTGATTTTGGATGTGGGCGTGGAAATATTGTAAAGTATTTGAGAAAAAGGGGCATAGAAGCATTCGGTGTAGAAATTGATAGAAAGGCTATTAGGAATACATTATTAGAAGAGATTGCACCATATATAACACTGTATAAGGGATCCTTACCACTGCCTTTTGAAAATAGCGAGTTTGAATGGGCAATAGCAGTGGAAGTTATAGAGCATATAATCGAGTATGAAAAAGCTCTTAAAGAGCTCGCTAGAATTGCTTCTCATCTGTTAATTACAGTACCAGATATCTCTGCAATTCCAAGATGTTTTCCTGCCAATGTTGTCCCTTGGCATTTATTAGAATCAACACATATTAATTTTTTTACAATGAATAGCTTCAAGAAGTGTTTATCTAGATACTATAAGGATGTTAAATTGTTTAAGATTGGGATGGTAATCGTAAATGAGTGTAGTTTTTATAATAGCCTAGTAGCGATTTGCAATAGATAATACATTCTGACAATTTAATTTTAAATTTTAAATGTTTTTAATTTCGCAAATATTTAAATCAGTATTTGACCCTATCTTTATCTTTTCCAAAGCTTATCCAAATACTCCCGCTCTCCTCACAAATATGAATATGGCTTCCTCCATAGCCCTCTGAAATCACATAGAAAAGCTCATCTTTGGAGTAATAGAAATGCCAATGACCTTCCGTGTCCGCTAGCTGTTTCTTGATTTCTTCGGGGAACGGTAGATACTTGTTTTGTTCCCGTAAATGGGAGAATGCTAGAAAGTGTAACGCAGCATATCCAGAAGGTTTTAAAATTCGTAGAATCTCGCCAAAAAGATTATATACAAATGCTTTTGGAATATGCTGTAAGCAGGCTACTGAATATACATAGTCGATTGTATCATCACTTGCCGGTATATGAATCCCATCATACGTCAAAAATTGAATAGCACTGGAATCAACGCCGTCCCTATGCATTCGCTCTTTGGCCTTTTCAATCATAGATGGAGATATATCTAAACCAATAATCTTATGGGGCTGAAAACGTTGGAAAATTGCTTCTATGATATACCCCACGCCACTGCCAATCTCCAGAATCACTGAACCAGGGTTGGGCAATGTCCATGGAAAATAAGCACAGAGGGCATTTACGTAAGCTTGTGCTCGATCGTGCAGTTTATCCAGTGGCACGCCGTCATGGATGCGCCTCTCCACTTCTTCTAGAGCTTCATTTGGGTTATCCCAGATTTTAAATGCTGTTTCCATGGTAGTGGGTTGTTGGTTGAACTGTTAATTTAAGAGTCACCTCTGATAACTGATCTTAGCTCGGTATTCCCCCTAGGTTTAAAAAAAGAATATGATATTCAATTCAATACGTCAACCCAGTTTCATGGGTCGTTAGGAAGAGATGTACTCGAAATAGGACCGGCTTATGGG
>JALZGI010000024.1 GCA_030861105.1 Thermoproteota archaeon | reverse complement strand
TCTTATGGGAGGGGGAAAACGTTCTTTCAACTCCATCTTTGATAGCTGAGATGGAAGAAACTTGTCGCCTTCTACTGAAGGAACAATTCATTCCCGACTCTGATTATGATTCAGTAGGCACTCTTGTTGAAGTTAACCATATGGCTGCTACTCCTGTTGGAGCAGAAGTTCTGTTCAAATCCAAGGTAGTTTCATCAAATGGCAGGAGAATTATGTTTGAAGTACAGGCATTTGACGACCTGGAGAAGATAGGAGAGGGAAGACATGAAAGATATGTCATCAACATACCTGAATTTAAGAATAAATTTACAATGAAGCGAAATAAATTGGGAATATGATTTGCTCAAAGATACAAAGAGTGCTATTATGGCATTATAAACTACCTATATAGCATTACGAAAAGTAATAAATTGTATTTCCAATATTGTACAGGAGAAGTTGATGTCTTTTTCCCGATCAATGAGGACATCGATATATTATTTGTGGTGATTAGTTTCAATACTGTTAGCGTGTCGTAGAGTATGGGGATCATATACCAGCTTCAACTACAGTTTTTGATAAACAAAACCTTTAAGATGTGTAAAAGTATAAAAGAGGCCTGAGAAGATTTGTAAATATTCTAATTAGGTGAATATGAGAGAAATGGCGTCAATTCAAACTACTGCCGGCGGAATGCCGGTTTTAATCTTAAAGGAAGGGACAAAAGAAAACAAAGGAAAAGAGGCACAGAGGAACAATATCACTGCAGCTAAGCTTGTTGCCGAGGTCGTTAAGACGTGCTTAGGTCCACGAGGAATGGATAAGATGCTGGTTGACACTGTCGGTGATGTTACAATTACCAATGATGGTGCCACGATTCTCAAAGAGATTGATGTTCAGCACCCAGCGGCTAAAATGATGGTTGAGGTCTCCAAATCTGTTGATAATGAGGTAGGCGATGGAACGACGTCTTCAGTTGTTTTGGCAGGTGCTTTAATCGAAAAGGCAGAGGAACTAATTAACAAAGAGGTTCATCCATCTGTAATCGTGGACGGTTATACAGCAGCAGCAGAACAGGCTCTTAAGATCTTGCAAAGAATGGCGATCAAGGTAGATGTGGATGATAAAGATACTCTGGTAAAAATTGCTAAGACTAGTATGTATTCAAAGCTCGTTTCGGATGACAGCCCTGCACTGAGTCAAATAGTCGTAAATGCAACACTACAAGTCGCCGAAAAGACTAATGGAGAGGCTTTGAAGGTGGACTTAGACAATATTAAAGTTGAAAAGAAAGCAGGAGGTTCGATACATGATACCAAACTGATAAAAGGCATAGTACTCGATAAAGAGGTCGTCCATGCTGGCATGCCCAAAAGAATCGATGGCGCTAAAATTGCTCTGCTGAACTCAGCTCTTGAAATTGAAAAGACCGAAATGAGTGCGGAGATTCGTATCAATGATCCACAACAAATGCAAATGTTCCTAGAAGAAGAAAATAAGATGCTCAAATCTATGGTCGATAAGATAAAGTCATCTGGGGCAAATGTAGTATTGTGCCAGAAGGGTATAGATGATATCGCACAGCATTATCTAGCAAAAGCTGGTGTGTTAGTAGTGAGACGTGTTAAGGAAAGTGACATGTTTAAGTTATCAAAAGCAACAGGGGCTAGAATAGTAAGCAACCTCGACGATCTTGTTGACGGGGATCTAGGCTCAGCCGATTTGGTTGAAGAACGCAAAGTAGAGACTGATAAATGGGTGTTTATCGAAGGATGCAAGAATCCGAAATCGGTCACTATTCTAATAAGAGGAGGATCTCAAAGAGTCGTCGATGAAGCCGATCGCTCTGTGCATGATGCATTGATGGTAGTGAGAGATGTCCTCGAAGAACCAGCTATTGTAGCTGGAGGTGGAGCTCCTGAAGCGTACATTTCCAATGAATTAAGACAATGGTCAAATAACCTGGAAGGTCGTGCGCAGTTGGCAGTTCATAAATTTGCTGAGGCCCTTGATTCTATTCCATTGGCACTGGCAGAAAATGCAGGTATGGATCCAATTGATACTATGACTGATCTCCGTGCAAAACAGGGCAAACGAGGTAAGTGGATAGGTGTAGATGTTAGGAACACAGTGGTAGCAGATATGTTCAAAGAAAATGTCGTAGAACCACTCGTAGTGAAAGAGCAGATTATAAAGTCTGCTGTTGAAGCTGCATGTATGATTCTGAGAGTGGATGACGTTATAAGTTCGAGTAAATCCAAAATGCCGGCTGGGCCTCCTGGTGGGGGTATGGGCGGTATGGGCGGTATGGGCGGTATGGGCTGTATGGGCGGTATGGGCGGTATGGATATGGAGTAATCTACATTTACAGATCACGAGTATTATAGGCCCCTAATATTTTTCTTCAATTTGTTCACCTAAAATGCACTGTAAATTCTCTCAAAGTAAATATTGAGATATAGAGAAAGAAAAACATCGGCTTCACCTATCTAACATTTTTATTACGACATTCCCTATTTTTTACTAGCATGACAGATAAGGTCTGCATTCTTGGTGCAGGTAGTACTAGATATGGTAAGTTAGATGAGAACATTGTTGAAATTGCGTTAGCTGCATCAAGAGATGCCATACATTCTGCTGGAATCGTACCAGGCGATATTCAAGCCGGATATATATCAAATGTTTTTGGAGTTTCAGACAAGCAGGTTCATATGGCTCCAGTGATAATGAGCAATCTAGGCATTCCATACGTACCTGGACTTACTATTGAATCTGCATGTGGATCAGGTTCAATAATGTTTAGGGAAGCCTACGCGAATATAGTGGCCGGTTTTTATGATTGTGTTTTAGCCCTAGGGGTTGAAAAGATTACGCACACTGGAACTATTCAGAGCACAACTCTGTTCTCTTATTGTTCTGACTTTTTTTATGAGGGAGGAAATGGCGCGTCATTTCCTGGATTATTCGCATCCATAGCTAGAAATTATATGGCCATACACAAAGCAAGCGAAGAGGATTTAGCACATGTTGCAGTAAAGAATCACGAAAACGGGTTACTTAATCCAAAGGCACACGTCCGAAAAGAGATTACGGTGGATGATGTTTTAAAGTCTCCAGTGGTAGCATCGCCTCTAAAACTTTATGATTGTTGTCCGTTTTCAGACGGAGCTTCAGCTGTTATTCTCTGTAGTGAGACATTTGCTAAAAAAAGTGGTAGGCAGTATGTTGAAGTAATAGGATCCGGTCGAGGCGCTTCGCCAGCTGCTGTTCAGGGCCGAGATGACATCACTAGCATTCCAAGCACTATGAATGCAGCAAATCAGGCATACAAAATGGCGGGAGTTACACCAAAGGATATCGATTTTGCTGAAGTACACGATTGTTTTACCATCGCAGAGATAATCGATATTGAAGACTTGGGATTTTTTCAAAAGGGTACTGCTGCTCAAGCAGTAAGGGAAGGGGCGACCCGTAGAAATGGACAAATCCCCATTAACCCTTCTGGTGGACTGAAGTCAAAGGGGCATCCTATTGGTGCTACTGGAGTTGGTCAAGTAGTGGAAGTATTTGAGCAATTCACAGGTAAAGCTGGAGAAAGGACAATCAAGGATGCAAGTATTGCTTTAACCCATAATTTTGGGGCAACCGGAGCCAGCGCAGCCGTTCACATTTTCAAAAAGATAGAATAACATAGTTTTATGTCACAGCCAAATCCACATCAGACCTTGGGTTCAAGGATAAACTTTATGGCATCTGCGAATAGGGGAAAAATACTTTGCAACAAATGTTTAAAGTGCGGCCACGTTATGGTTGGAACAATCTACTATTGTGAAAGATGTCATACTGATCAATTACAGTCAATTGAGCTAAATGGGTCTGGAAATGTTGTCACCTATACAATTCAAGCTGTTGCCCCAGAAGGATTCAATGATCTGGGAAAATCCTATGCATGGGTTGTTTTCAGAATAGAGAATTCATCATTAAAGGTATCAGGTATTCTCATCGGAGTCAGAGTGCCTGCCGATTTGCCTCTAGGTTCAAGGGTTAAAGTAGAGGGTTTTGATTCCAAATATGGACTAAAATTACAGAAGATTGACTAGTAGTAAGTGTTCATCGCGGCGACGTAATTATTATGATCAAATAATTGCGGCAATCAGTCTCGCGACAAGTTAGAAGGAAACTGGCCATTTATTATCCAGATAGACAGCTGCTAAATCCACACTCGATACACATATTGCATCCCTCGGTAATAATCAGTCTCGCTTTGCAAGACGGGCATAATTCACGTAGTTCATCATTATCCTGAGAAAAAGGTTGTAAAGTTTGTCCTGAGAACTTGCTCTGAGTTGGCGACGTGACCTCTATACTATCGGCGCTGTTTATTGCTTCTGTTTCTATAAAAATCTGTTCCATTTGCTCTTTAATATATCGGTCAGAAACATTTGTTCGCAGATAATCAATGGTATATTCGCTTGGAGCAACAACGAATTTCTTATCCTTTGCGTCATTACCATTGATATGCAGAACTTGTTCGTGCCTAGAACCGTCTCTATATACAGTAACCCCTTTCAGACCCAGCTCGTGAGACAATAGGTATGCAGATTTCACGTCCTCTGCAGTAGCATCACCTGGCATGTTAATTGTCTTTGCTATGGCATTACTTATCCACTTCTGCCACACTGCTTGAGCCATTATATGGTCAGTCCAATGCACATCTATCGCAGTAACAAAGATTTTCTGGATCCATTCTGGAATTTCGCTCAGACCTTGTGCTGAGCCATAGTTGTTAGCAATCTTGGTCAATATTTCATCATTATACAATCCATTCTCTTTTAGCATACTCTCAAAAATTTTATTAGTATAAAAAAATCTGCCCACCGTAACGCGTTTCTCAAATACAACAGCAAACATTGGCTCGACGCCGTTAGAGGTGTCGGCTATCATAGATAAAGTTCCCGTAGGAGCAATTGTCGATGTCCAAGAATTTCTAATTCCATATCTCTGGATTTTTTCAATTAATGAATCCCAATCGTAGGCATGCGTTTCTTTTGGTAACTCATAATAGCCTGCAACTGGAATTTTGCCTTTGACATAATCTGTCTCATTAAATAATGGAAATGAACCCCTTGATTTGGCTAAAGCAACACTTTCTTCCATACTATAGTAGGAAAGGGCTTCAGCTAGTTTATTCATGAATTCATAACCAATTTCTGAGTTGTACGAAATCCGTAATAAGAAAAGTAAGTCTGCCATGCCCATAATACCAAGGCCAATTCTCCTCGTTAACTTCGTATTAATATCAATTTCTTCCACAGGATAGTTGTTCATATCGATTACGTTATCTAAGAACCGAGATGACATTCTAATTGCCTGTTCATACCTTTGCCAGTCAAACTCATATAACCCGTCCGCCTTTCGTTTTACAAAGTTTGCAAGATTGATTGACCCCAGATTACATGATTCATAAGGGTAAAGGG
>JALZGI010000020.1 GCA_030861105.1 Thermoproteota archaeon | reverse complement strand
GTAGTAATAAGATAGACTATGACAAAACGGGTTGCAGCAACAAGGTAAACATAAAAATTAGTGATAATGGAGGTGGAATACCCGATGACATTTTACCCCGCCTGTTTGAAAAATTCGCTACTAAGGGTAGAAAAGGAAAAGAGAATAGGCAAGGAACTGGCCTTGGATTATTCATTACCAAGTCAATAATTACCGCCCATAATGGAGTTATAAGAGGATACAACAATAACACAGGTGGTGCAACCTTTAGCATTACCTTGCCAGCAAAATAACAACTAAAGATTATGACATTGATAATAAAGAAAAGTGAAGACCGATCAGAGCGTTAATAAGCAATTAATCTAAAGCAATTGAATCGTCTTCATATATCTGAACTATAAGTCCCTACAATAAGTAGATCCAACTTAAAAGGTTCTACCCTTTTGAATCCTTCTTAATCCCTCAAAAAGATCCTTAATCTGCTCAAGAGAAGGTTCAAATTTTTCATCGTCATCGTAACTGTGGCCACCACCCCGATGACCACTATTGTCGTTTTGATTATCATTTTGATCATCATCTTTGTCGTTGTCGCTTATGTTTTCTGCTGTTCTATCCATGTGTGTCAAATTTCTCATGAGAATTTTAACACCTTCTTGGGCCTCTTTGTCTTCAATTGTATCAACAAGTATATCCGCATCAAAAGGCTTTTGCATTAGTTCTACTACCCTTTTGAGCTCCTTAACAGAATCCTCTAGGGTCTCCTTTACATATGCAGATGCGAATATTATTCTCTGCTCTGGATTTAACTTAAGTATTTCCTTTGCTACCTGCAGGCCATCTTTTCCTGGCATTCTGTAATCCAAAACAACGACATCAAATGGAGAGTAAATATGCTGGCGAGTTGCACCACCACTACCGCCAGAAAGCGTCATCGTCTTGGTACTGTTGTTGTTGTTATTGTTAATGGTGCTTTTGGCATAGTCTCCATGCTCATTTGGGTCTTGATTGTAGTGTTGCGATGCTAGAAATTCCTTTTTGTAAATCTCGAGGCTTTCGTTACCATCCTGCGATATGATTACCTCATGATTTCTACTTTCAAGCGCTATTTTATAGGTTAGGCATATATCTGGCTCATCTTCAGCGATTAGTACCCGCATGTGCCTTTACTGTGGACATTTGTTAAGATTTATAAGAGTATCCCGGGGACTTGTCGATAAATTGGCAATATTCAGGGATTTCTCATGATTTTCCCTTTTATAGGAACATGATTATTGGCTCACATCTTGCTCTACATGATTGTCGGCAGGGGACTGTGTATCTCAAAAAGATGAATCACTTAAAGAGATGGTGGATAACAAGAACATGAGATAATAAAGATAAATAGGAAGAAAGAGAAGAAAACAACGAGAGGAAAATAAAATCCATTCCATTTAAGGACATAAGAAACAGGACGGAAGAAAAATTCTCGTCTTGCATTCGTTATTTACTGGCATCTGTATTTGCTGTCAGTGTAATACTTTTAGTATCATCGATTTATGAAGTTCAACAGGATGATGATGGCTATTACTTTTCTTCTTTCTCGATTAACAATAAGTTAGCCTTTGGTTTGGAGGATAAACCGGTTAAAAATGTGAATGTCGATAATCATAATATTCCAATCAATATATTTTCAGCTCCTACCAACTTCGGTAGTGATATCTATAACTTTAAGTCAGCTTCATCTTCTCCTACTATACATTTTACGACATACTTATCATACAATACAATATTACAGAATCAGTACGAAAAGCAGTACTACTATCAAAACCAACAACGCCAGCTTCAACTAGAGCAACAACAAAAGCAACAACTTTACAACACCGGGGCACGAGATTACTATAATTATGGAAAAACTGCGAAAAGTAACCTCGAGGAAGTCAGTAACAATCCAACGTCGACAATGGCAGCAACAACATCACTACCACCATCACTACCACCATCACCACCGTTACCTTCCACCCCCCTTCCAGCCATTTCACCAGTATTGAATGTACCAGGAGACATCTACGTAGAAGCTACCAGCAGTGCTGGAGCTCATGTCAATTATGTTGTTAGTGCCAAGGCCATTCTTCCAGCGCCTGGCTCTTCAGGTTCGGCTGCCTCAGGTAGAGATGTTCAACAACAAGAAGTAACCCTTTCTCCACAATGCTCTCCGCCCTCCGGTTCACTTTTTTCAATAGGCACGACAACGGTGACCTGTACTGTAAGTGATAGATATAACATGGGTAGTAATGGGGGTGCAGCAGAAAGCAAGACGTTTAAAGTAATAGTTAGAGATACAACCGCTCCTGCCCTGACCCTTCCTGCTGATAATTTAGTTATAAAAGCAACAGACAACACGA
>JALZGI010000006.1 GCA_030861105.1 Thermoproteota archaeon | reverse complement strand
AACTTCCTCTTCTAAAGCCATGGGTAAACGCGGGGTCATAAACTTTTGAATACTCATACTTTTTTGGCTCAAGAACGTCACCTATGATGATCAATGCGGTCTTGATTATCCTGGCCTGCCTTACTTTTTTCGAAATGTTTTCTAAAGTTCCCTTAATTATAACTTGATTCTCCCAGCCCGCTCTGTAAACCACCGCAACAGGAGTGTCCCGGGTATAGGAATTGCCCTCTAGTAATTCCTTTGTAATATTTGATATCAAGTGCACACTAAGGTAAAAAACCAGCGTCCCGCGGTGCTTTGCTAGTTCAGAAATCTTTTCTCGTTCAGGGACAGGGGTCCGCAGTTCTGCCCGTGTAATTATTAACGTTTGAGTAATTCCTGGCAGTGTAAGCTCCAGGTTCATCTCTGCAGCCGCGGCCAATAATGATGTGACGCCTGGCACGACTTTGCACTTGAGACCCTCCTCTTCCAACTTGTCAATCTGCTCTCTGATGGTACTAAATATAGCAGGGTCGCCGTCGTGCAGACGAATCGAAAGCTTGCTTTTTTTTGCAGAATCAGATAATATTCTGCTTATCTCCTGTCTATCGATGAGAGATGCATCATAAAGCTCGGCGTCGTTTTTAGCATAATCTAAGATCCTTGGATTTATCAAAGACCCAGAGTATATGATGACATCAGCTCTTTGCATTAAGTTCATTGCCTTTAGTGTTATCAGGTCAGGATCACCCGGACCGCAACCCACAAAGTATATTGTGTTATCATCAACCATTTTGTCTCTTTACTACCATTAGCGAGAAGTACTTTTCTGTAGTTTCCCCGCTGCAGCGCAATTCCTTTAGACTGTGTTGTTTAAGTATTTCTTCCCCTGCCGAAATATCCTGCGCAATAGTTATCACAGATTCATCCACAAAACCTGCATCCCCAAGCATCTTGACGATATTACCAAAATATCTACCATCTTTGAGAAAGACAAGAGTATCACAGGATGAAGCGGTGCGTTTTATCTTGTCAATATCATAGCATGCAGGAATTATGCCAAGCGTTTCATCTCCTTCGGCTAGCCCGATTTTCGCATGGGCAGCAAAAGCAAAAATAGAAGGTATTCCAGGCACAATATTAAATCTAATTCCTACATTCCTAGAGGCTATTTCCCTTTGAATATAAATCCACGTGCTGTACAAGGAGGGGTCGCCTACAGTCAGATACACTACTCTCTTGCCGCTCTTGGCTGCTCCTACTATTTGGTCTGCGTTTCTCTTCCAGTATTCTTCCGTCCGTCCTCTGTCCTTGACCATAGGAAAGATGAGGTCAACTATTTCAACCGACGCAGCCAAATATTTTTGGACAATAGACAAAGCAATGCTCGGTTTTCCTTCTCTTGCGGTCGGAGCAAATATAATGTCAGCATTTTTTAAATAGTTGGTGGCTTTGACAGTAATAAGTTCAGGGTCGCCGGGACCACATCCGACGCATACAACTTCCATTTTTGGATGAGTCATGATCCATCTATTTAAATGAGTATTCGAATATATATACAGCCTTAAGGCTTGGTAGCAGAGATCACAGTAATAGTATTCCTTGGAAGCATCATCGTCCCTGTGCTGACCTTACGACTTTTGGCTATAGTTATCTGAGTTATATCAATTTCGTACAGCTTTGATCTTTTGATAGATCTAATCGTCTTGTAAATGGTTTCAATCAGAATTGTATCGATCGCGATTCGACCACCCTGGGCCAGCCTACCTATTGCAAGACCAAGTATACGATGGATGTTGCCCCATGAGCCTCCAATCATGATCGCTTCGACCGTTGGAAGAGACGGTAATATGTCCTCAGCCTTACCCTTTATTGTGTTTGCCTTGACCCCAAACTTGTTAAGGTTTCTATTTGTTAACTCGATTGCCCTATCGTTAAAATCAATCGCATAAATGTTATTGCTCCTTGTCTGCAGGCACATTTCAACTGTTATACTCCCGCTGCCACATCCCACATCTATGGCCGAGAATCCTTCCTTAAGTCTCAATTTTCCCAGAACAATTGAGCGCACCTCCTCCTTAGTTATTGGAACATTAGGATCCGTTTCAAAAAGGTCGTCAGGAATACCAGGGGTCCGATAGTCCCAAAACAATGAGTACCAATACTGGTTGGTCATATTTAACTTGCGATATTCTGATGCAGGATTGTATAAGTAACAATCATAAACATCAGCAACAAAAATATAAATGGAAATATTCCGTTGGTTGCCACCTTCCTTCGCTCTCTTTTAGGAATATTTCCTGAAATTCTTTTGGCTGCCGCGTACGAGATCACATAGAAAATTATTGATATAAGGAGAGCGATTCCTATAGCAGTGGATTGGTTAGTACCCGGCCCTATAGCCAGGCCAACGATAATGCCTGCAATCAATCCAGTAATTGCTCGCATGTAAAAAACTCTATCGAGAGTTTCCAACTTGATAAGCTGAATCATACGCCCTGTTTAATTCCTTGCGGTCGAGCTGAATCGTACAATTGAGATTAATATTGGTGAGCTCCAATATGAGGCTCCATGGAGCTATCAGGAGTTGAGCTGAGCTTTCTCGTCAACAAAATCAAAGCGCAAGTTATTGCCGGCTACTACGTAAGCTCTGTCATCCCAGTGACTAGAAATTCATTCCTCTTCAAGCTGCACCATACAACCGAACCAGATATCATGCTTATGATCTCGACTATGGGTATTTGGATTACTAAACTGAAGTTTAAGACCCTGGAACATAATGACCTCGGTGAGATAATTAAGTCGAACCTAGAAAGGTCGAAAATAGAGACCATAACCCAACCCGGTTCCGAGCGGATTGCTATCTTATATTTTAGACGGCCTGGGCAATGTATAAGGATAGTTGTCGTTGAGATTTTTGCAGAAGGAAACATAATTTTGTGTGATGAAAAAATGTGCATATTGGCAATTCTGAAACCAATCGGAGTAAAGCACAGGACGTTGAGGGT
>JALZGI010000629.1 GCA_030861105.1 Thermoproteota archaeon | reverse complement strand
TCTTATTGAAGGACAGTTACCAGGAAGAAACTTGTTCCTGTGGCTGGCAGGGTTGCTGGCGGAATAATATAGGTAAAATGTTGGCTCAACATTTATGCACTGAAATTCAATTGGATAAACAGCCTCTGCAAACAGATAATGGTTTTGAAATAACCTTCGTGAAGGTTATTTTCTACCTTACAATACAAGTATGTCATAAAGCCTGCTAGAAAAGAGGAACACGAATCGAGGCTTCAAATCCCACTGGCACCACAATGTGTTATTAAATACCCAGAGTATCGCTAATCCACAAGTTGAAAATTTTCAGCCTTTTGATGTTATTAAAAGGTACCGAACCTCTTGTTATTCTTACATTAAATGAATGTATGTCTGTCGTAAACCTATCGTGTTAAGAATGTACGCAATTTTTCATATACTAAAGCGGTCTTCTCAACAAACGGTGCATGACCTGCATCTTCTATTATCTCAAATGCAGCGTCGCTGAAAACTTCCTTAAACCCATTTGAATAATCGGGAGGTATCACACTATCCTTTCTTCCCCATATCATTAAACAAGGCATCTCTGCAATTTCATTTAATCTTTCTTTTTCAATCCGTCTTGTAGTGCTATCATCGAAGGCTGTTTTGAATGCACGTTTTGCACCTTGCTCTTTAATTGTTCTAATAAATATATGAACTACTATATCGAGCAGCAAGAAAGGATGTGCATACATCTGTTCAAATACCTTTTTCACTTTCCCAAATTCTGGTTCTGATTCCATTGCAACATCATGATATTGCTGTAACAATTGAGTTGGCTGAGTAAGCATTCCTGATGAATCTATCAATACAAGCTTTTCTATTAGCTGTATATCTTTATTTTGGATATCTTTATCTTTATTTACTTTATTTTGTATAGCAACATCTGCAGCTATATAGCCACCCAATGAGTGACCAACTAATGTTATCTTCTCATTGCACTTAATCCCTATTTCTTCTTTTCTGATGAAATCGTTAATAAATTTGCTAAATCCTCTGATTGTATAATCTGCTGTCTGTGGTTTGTCACTTCCACCAAAACCTATTAAATCAACAGATATTGTATGAAAATGTTCCGATAAAGCTTGTGGAATATCTCGCCAAGCAATAGATGATGAACCAAGGCCATGTATAAATAAAACATGCTTATTTTTCCTTTCTCCATACTGATCATACTTTATATTAGATCCATTAACATATGCAATAGGCATTTGAAATGAGTCCAATCTAATAGTATGCTTAATATAGTTATCTGCTAGTAACAGAAACCTTAATCGATCTAGCCATAGGTAATTCATCTATGATAAAATGTTGTGCGCAATGTCATGTTAATAGTCATCATCAATATAATGAATTCTTCCATACTTTCTGATGTAATCATTTGTATTTTCTCTACCAAAGTCTTGTTCTTTTAGTTGTTGTTTGGATTTCTTAACTTCTTTCTTATTATGAAGTGATTCATACTTTGAAATTGATTTCTGTTAGCCAGTCAATCATTTTATATATTGTGAAAGCAATAAGGCCATGAGCAATGGTTAGCCCTTTGCATTAATTGCAGCAGCCCTGCATGGTTACAAAAACTTTTTCTCGTTTAATAGAGTAGATATACTATGCAACACTAAAGGAGAAGTACACTACTAACAAGACCATCTATGAGCCATAAGTAAATCTAGAGTAAAATGCATTTCTTCCACTATTATCCCATTCTAGACCATGATCTTTGTATGTGTGTTTAGTAGAGCGGGCAATAACGGGATCATTACCAGGAGTATTTGAAAATGCCGGATTGACAACTTTTGATTCTATATCTGGGTTACTTCCAGCTAGCCCTTCTATTTCCATCTCAGCGATAGAAGGTATCTTTATTTTACGTCTCTTCTTACCTTCAATGCTAAACTCGATAGGAACTGATCTTATTCCCAATATTTCTCCTATACGAGAGAATATCTCAGCAAAGAATTCACCCCCAACCTGACCTGTGAATATCTTGGTTAATGCATCTTTCTGATCATTATTTGCTTTCTCATCTAGATAGAGAGCTATCTTCCACTTTGGTCCGGTAAACATATGTCCTGGAGCATGAACTGCAAGAACGATGTTAAGATTAGCAAGATTTATTGAATTATTATCGCTATCATTATTATTGCGGTTCCCGCTGTCTTTAGTTCTAATGGTAAAATGGCCCTTCTCTATATGCCAAGCCGCTAATCCCTTGCAATCTCCTTCAGTTGAATCTAAGGCAAAAACACATGGACAAATACTCTTGCAATTACATCCATCAAAATAATCTCCTTCAAGTCTCCAATTTGTACCATTACTTTTCATAATAAGTGACTATGTTACCAGTG
>JALZGI010000618.1 GCA_030861105.1 Thermoproteota archaeon | reverse complement strand
ATCTACTACTATGCCAAAGTCCACCTCCACCTTGACCACATCCCCCGCCATGTCTCTTCCAATCGCTAAACTGGCCACTGCCATCATATCCCAGTCCTCTTTCATGTCCAAATTCCTTCCCGTGTCTGTGGGGCCCGGGCATTAATAGGTGAAAGGAATCAAGCTGCCTCCCTTCAGAGGTATAGAGGATCTGCCCATTACCTGGATCAATTATCACTTTGTATACTGTGTTGTTGGAATCTATAACGGCCACATTGTATACTAAAAATCCTTTCAATGAGCTAAGAAAAGCTGCAACAACTGATGAGTTTGCCCCCACATTGTTCTGTGCAGAAGTTACCGCTTCAGACATCGATACTTGGATTTCAGACCGTAATGCCTGGCCAATAGTGGATTGTAAAGGAATAGAACCTGTAATATTTTCTGCGTGCCGCTGTTTTCCCGTCAGATTGGCAGTTTCCGCAGTGGGTGAAGCTGCAGTATTATTTTCTTGTGCTACGACAGATGCTGAACCTCGGGTTAACCCGACGAGGACACCTGCGAGAGCCACACCGAAAACAATTAGCATACCTATTAAAAGACCCGATAGCCTTTTCATTGCTGTTCTTTTGGTCTTTGGTCATTTAAGTGTTGCCAAATATGTCCTGCTGGATGGACAAATATGTCCTCATGCACCTGACCGGCTGACGAGGCAGAAGTCTAACTCGTCAAGATAATGTCAAAACAACTACAAAGGCTTCTACTTGTAGTATGGATTAAGAATCCTTGAAAAAAGGGATAAGAAGAACCGAAGCCAAGCTGTTATGACGAATAATTTCTTTCATCTGAACAAAAATATGAAATCTGCGAAAAATGGCCGGGTGTTGAGTATAAAGTAGAGACGGAAGAATTCGTGTCTCTATAATATTCTCTATCAAAATCCCATTGGTATTTTACTGGTTTTTCTACACCGTTATGGCTTTTTGAAAAGGACGGATCATAGAGAACATTGACGGCCTGATCTTGTCCAGAAAAATCCCTTATACCCCAGGTACTGATGAATCCCAGGACAATCAAGGAAAAGACGGCAATCGATCTTATGATAACCGTATTAACTGACCTTTCAGTCCTCTTGTTGTTGTGAGAGTGAATAGAATTTAGAAGAGGTAGTGGGTCAATAAGTTTTAAAACCTCTTCCCTTTTATCCGCGTTCAAGTATGCACGTGGGTGAGGAGTATTTAGATCCGAAAATAGAATGTAGCCTTGATAGTTCAAACTCGAAATTGCTTCCAGCACTTCTTCTAGGTAATAGTCCGGAAAGCCCTCTACTAGTGAAGATATTCTCATAGCTTCTCTTTTTTTAGCAAGTATGCGCACGATCGATATTTCAAATCTGTTAAAGGACAAAGGCGTATTATATACGGACATAGCATATTTAATCATTCTTTAATAGGGTAATGTCGTCATTTTCATGTACATTCGATAACTCCTATCGGATCTTAGCAACAGACAAATATGGCTTTATGAAATTACTAATGTGCTGAACGAAGAAACAACTAACGCCCAACTTCAAGGTACTACTGGTGATAAAGGCGCGTTATACAAGGTTTTTTCGTCGGGGGCAGTTGCCCAAATCTTGGACTTTTTCCTTGATCATAAAGACTTTGATTATTCCCCAGGAGAAATATCAAGTAAAACTGGCCTCGCATTGAAAACCATATTCAGAGAAATACCGCAGTTAACTAAATATCAGTTAGTATCAAATAGCCGGAAAATAGGGAAGGTCAACATGTACAAGTTAAATTCAAATTTTGCGCCCGTCCTCTTATTAGAGAAGCTGACCATTGAATTATCGAAACTCGATTTTGACTCTGACCAGGAGACAGAGCCGACGTATAATAGTGATCGCAAAAATGCAAGCAGGGTTGTCAGGAATGAGCTTGACAAAGACATGATTCAATAACCCATTGCCATTATCAGTTCTGCAAAACCACGATTCCTAATCAGTCATCACGCACGGCAGATGTCGTACCGTGAAGTGGAATTTTAATTGTCACATTTCCTTGCTTTCTAGCCAATTTCCAATTTGTGGGAATGTCATTTTATGGTAGTCATTTAAATGTATAAGCATGGAGATTAAGCTATAGCTATAGTAATAATTTGGCCTTGAGCAGAAGCAGTCAAGTTTTTTTTTGGGATCGCAGCACAGAAGAAAATTCTCTATCGTTTCTAAGATGCTGGATGGAATTACTTCTATGGGGTCGATAAGTTTATCATTTGGAATATCCTTCAAGGCTGATGCTATATCATATCCTAGGTATTTTGATAGGGCAGAGATTGCGCAGTATTTTTCTCCATTAGAATCATATAGAGATCCAAAAGCTTGGGGAACATCAATTACCTTTTTTTTGAAAATCGTGCTGAGTTTTACCTGGATTTGGTGTTGCTCATTGCTCTTCCCATCATTACCTGTTGAATGCATAATATACAATTTACAGTTATGGCCACACCTTAGCAATATATAACATGCCCAACAGCGGCCTAAATGGTTCGCGTTGAAGTACCGAAAGATCTTATGTAGTTAAGCTCAGATAATACACAAGCCTTCTCTATAGATAAATAGTAAAGAACAAGGTAATATTGAGTTGGCATGCAAATTGGACTAAGACTACCACAAACCGGAAAAAATCAGGCCACAAAGCTAAATATTATTCATCTTGCAAGACAAGCAGAAAATGCCGGCTTTCATTCTCTGTGGGTTTTAGAAAGACTGCTGTGGCCAATTAACCCTCGGAACCCATATCCTGGAACGAAGGATGGCAAATTTCCCGATGACTGGCAATATGTATTTGATCCACTTGAGATCCTTTCATTTGTGGCTGCCAATACAAGCAGAATCGCATTAGGAACCTCAGTTATGGATATGCTATTTCACAACCCCGTAATATTGGCAAGAAGATTTGCCACCCTGGATGTTTTTTCACAAGGAAGAGCCATATGCGGACTAGGAATTGGTTGGTCAGAAGATGAATACAAGGTTTCTGGAATCACTTTCACGGATAGAGGCAAAAGAGCAGAGGAGTATATACAAGTACTCAGAAGGATATGGACAGATGACATCGTAAAGTTCAAAGGAGAATATTATGATATTCCAGCATCAAAAATAGGGCCCAAGCCTGTGCAAATTCCACATATTCCAATTTATCTTGGAGGATATAGTCAGAGGACATTCACGAGGATAGCAAAATATGCCAATGGATGGATATGCACAATACATGATTCATTAGACCAAATAAATCTTAATATCAAGAGAATAAAGGAGGAATGCCATAAAGCAAATAGAGATCCTAAAGAGGTCGGAATTGCCGCAATACTATATCCTAATGTCACAGAGTCAGACTACATGGAAAATAACGATAGGCAGGGACATGGAAATCATCGACAATCCAGCCGAAAATTATTAACAGGAAATATTGACCAAGTGGGCAATGATTTACTACAAGTCAAAAAAATAGGAGTAGATCATATTATATTCAACTACAACAGATCATCAGTAAGCAACAATATTGATGGTATAATTGACATATCAAAAAGGCTTTGGGCATTCATTAGGTAAATAGACTACAATTTGCACAGGTAATATTATATGAAAACAATTGTCTTTGTAGTAACGCTATTTTTTGACAACGTCTACTTATGTAATTTTATTTACTTATTTTATATAAGTTGCGGTATCTTGAGAACCAAATGCATACAACAAACCATCTCTGCCTCCTATAAAGAGCATATTACTGGCCATACATGGAGAAGAATCAATTATATTCATAGTTGGAAATTCCCATGTCTGGATCCCTGTAAAGATATCGAGTCCATATATATGCGAATCCAGAGAACCAAAGAACAATACGTTGTTATTTTCAGTTATTGCAGGAGAGGACCAAATCCTCTCACGAGTTTCAAATTCCCATCTCTTTGAACCTTTAGTACAATCAAAACAGTACATTTTTTTATCTGATGATGCAAAAAATACCAGATCCTTTATCACTGCAGCAGAGCTTAAGACGGGCTTCGACATCTGCTTATCCCATACTATCCATCCATTAGACTGATTCAAGCAATATATCATACCGTTATGAGTTCCTATGAAAATCAGATCATCTGACAAACATGGTGATGATGACCTGACTTTACCATTCAATTTTGTTTTCCATTGTAATTTGCCATCTAAGTTTAAGCAATACAGAAACCCATCATCGCAGCCAAAGAATATCTGATCCTTATTAAAGGAGGGCGAGGACCAAATCTCGCCTTGGGTTTCAAATGTCCATTTCGGATATCCGCTGCGAATCTCTATTGCAAATAGTGATTTGTTCATGGAGCCAACAACTACCATATCTTGTACTATGCAGGGAGAAGAAAAAACATCTCCATCAATCTCAAAGTTCCACGCCTCGCCTCCAGTCTTTGCATTTAAAGCAACAACTAGATTTCTTCCTAGAAATCCCATCGTGTCTTTAATCCAGGAATCAAATGTCGCAGCTATTAGCAAATCCCCATGAAGTAATGGTGAAGAAACTATGGGACTACCTATATTCGAATGCCATTTTATTTGCCTTTTGTATGTCTGCAGAGCAAAAATTCTCCCTGTAATGGTTGCAGTGTAAATTATGCTACTATCAAATACAGGTGAAGCAACCATTGGTCCTAATTCAATTAACCATTGAAGATTGGGCCTTCTAGATATGCGAGAAGACGATAGACCTGTTCTCATCGCATTTCCTCTGAACATTTTCCAAGAGTCTTCTTCCGATCTCATAAGGTTCCTTTGTGACATCATCTTTAATACATATCAAATGGCTTGATTGAGCGTAATACTTGTCCAGTTGGTGTTATAACAACTATTACTCGACTAGTCTTATTTTTTTGGCACCGACAGAATTAACAAGATAATAGTTTCTGTCAATCTGTATGATATCTCCTGAAGCAATTTTATTATGCGATCTCTTGTCCTTCAATGGTATTCCAAAGGGCTTGGTTTCCTCTCTAAATTTAAGCCATATTCTTCCTACATTTAAAATGTTTTTAAACTCACATTCCCAGACTAAGTCATAAATGGTTTCTAATGCTTGTCTACCAATCTTATTCCCCTTCATAATAACATCAATGTCAGCCTCTTTGCAAAAGTAAACCCTTACTATCATGGGAAACTAAATTGATATTCTGATAAAACCTGTCGGGACAAATAATGCCAAAACTCTTTTTTGAACAGATGAATTAACCATTAGGGAATGATAGTTACTTCATAGTGCGGTTGTTTGTATATCATGCTGCTACTTTACTTGGCTTATTGCGGACTACGCCTCCAAGCAGTAAGATAAAATGCCTTGCATGGTTGATTATGCAGTTGCGGCAGTTAATCTTCTTATCCTTATGTTCAGTAATGCCCTCAAGCTAGTATATATCAAACCAGCTTGCAATGCATATCCCCCTGCAATCAGAATAACTGCATTTAATGGTTTGGAAAAGGTCATCATCAAGTTAACATGTGGCGGAGCAAGGCTGTTACCAACGATAACTAAGACAGCAATTGGAATACACGCGTATAATGCCTTACTATATCCTTTCCATATCAAAAATGATAATGTAGCAAATGATAATACTAACACAATTGCTCTATCAATGAATTTGGGATTTCCTAATGGGGTAGCAATTATACCTAGTGCAGTAATAACGACTAGAATAATTAAGGTAGCACGATAATGGGTGTCCATTTAGAGGTAAAGCCCATTTAGCAACATATTCCCTATAAATATTGAGGCGACAAAACTGTTTCTTGACGTTTGCCTTAATACGACTCTATAATAATAATATGATAAAAGTTGAGTTAATTGAGCACCATCTGATGTAAAATCCTAGCGTAACCACTCTTGGGAGACACGTTCAATCCGAGAATAGAATACTAAAATTAATTGTCAACATGAGAAAATGTATTAACAATAGACTAGGCTCTAGGTTTTATAGGCATTGCAAACGAAAGCTGATATCCATCTGGTTCGCGTATATGGAAAAATCTCTCCCCCCACAAGGCGTCCTTAGGTTCATCCTCAATACATATTATACTTGAGATATTTTGGTTATATTTCATTTATGAATAAAGCTTATCGACGTCTTCTGTATGAAAAATAATTCTTCCAAAGTATTTACTATTGTAGCCTTTTGCAGCAGTACTCAGTTCCAAGTTTAGATAATCCCGAGGAATATCTCTACCAATTTCGAAGGTAGTAAATGTATCATTAGGCGAGCCTCAATATACCAACTTTATCCCGGGAATTTGCGCGTAAAAGTTACATGACCTTTCCATATTAGCTATTAACAAGGTTACTGCAGATATTCGACAAACCTCTGACAAATCCTCATTTATGGATAGATCCAACATGATAAAGTTGCTGCTATGGACTTATCGTAGTGGATACCGCTCCAGCTTTAACAATCAGTATTACTTTTAACGTAGTTAATATTTTATAGATATTGTCTGAATTCTTCTATGCTCTCGCTTGAGATGGGCTTGAATTTCACCGCGTGATCTAAATTTTAGATTACACACCCGGCAGATCAGCCGTCTTACTTTGAATTGCTTCTTAAGGTTGCTATGCCCTGGAGACTGTATAATGTCTAAATAGGTGTCATCTTCATCTTGTCCGTCATCTACAACGAACATATGTCTACTACCAGTTAACACGACGCAACCCATTATTTACCGAAATACTTCCATAGAAATGTAACCCCCCACACGCTCATCAATGCTATTCGACTTGTCTTGTAAAAATTATTTGTAGACCCATTGTACAATTTTACTAATCTCAGGACCAACATTTTTTTAGTGTTATATGGGTCATCTTGCATAAGGTGTGGATATTATTCCATAAACAGGATATGGACCAGCTTCTAATGGATTTATGTTTACTGACGTTCGTAAAGAAATTTAACGAATCAAGTAGTTCCTTGAAACAAAATATGCCGGGTATTCCTCTCGCCTGTTATTATGCATCATTGTAATGGTTTATGCGATATCCAACTATTATGAGTGACCAGTTTTTGCACACTCACACTCATAACCACGGCACTCGTAATGTTTACCCTGTGTACAATAGCCACATATGGTCTCGGGCTGCACATCTTCACTTTTCATTATCCTATCTGGCTGCATGAGAACTAATAAGCTTGTTTGTTCGAAGTTAAAAAACTCGATAGAGTTCCAGTCCCTGTATCTTCGTAAAGAATCC
This sequence comes from Thermoproteota archaeon, assembly GCA_030861105.1. Classification (GTDB taxonomy): domain Archaea; phylum Thermoproteota; class Nitrososphaeria; order Nitrososphaerales; family Nitrososphaeraceae; genus TH5893. Next base: position 3,217 of record JALZGI010000618.1, on the reverse strand, counting down.
TAACTCGGAGAGTAGTTTCAAGTTCTATCAGGAAGGACATCCTGGTAGATCTAATTAGTTTCCGAGGCTATACCGAACTCGGTTATTCCCTATGATGCTAAGACACAACAAAGGATGAGTATTTTGGTCCTTTTTGTATTATCCTCTTCATACGATGGTTTCTTCCAACTTAAAGCTGAGACTAAAATAGAGATGTGAAATGGGCGTTATCTTTTGCCGTATCCTTAGCTACTAACCTGGATATCTTCCCATCATCATTCCTCCAGGCGGGCCCATTCCCATGCTATCATGCTTCATCATACCTCCGGGTCCTCCCATCATCATACCCGGATTCATCATCATGTGCTGTCCTCCCATTGCATGCATCATCATATGTTCTTCTTTTGAGAGTTGTTTGCTAGATAGCACCTCTCCGCTTCCGGGATCAACTAGCACCTTGCTGAAATTCATACTTGGATCTATTACCATTACATTGTAAACCAAGTACCCATTGTTTTCTCCAAGCTCCGCTGATGCCGCATGTGAACCATTCCCTACTGAATCCTCCGCAGTAGTGGCAGCATCACTTAGGCTCACATTTATGTTTGATCCAATAGCGTTGCTTATTACTTCCATTAGGTTTATCGAGCTTGTTATGTTATTACCCCCTCCTCTAGTCATCATAATCTCTCCTGGTTTCGTCGTCATACCAGTATTGTTGTCATCTACCACCTGAGCATCCACATTATGTTTTATCACAATGTTTGATGTTCCAAGAGCTAACATTAGCGTGGCAATACTAACTATTGTCAATGATTCTCTTTTCATGACGTGAGAGTAAGCTATATGGTTAATAAATTACTAAGGGAAAAAAAGTATAGTTAGGCTAATTCCTTATAGAATACAAAACAATTCGTCTCTTATTACACTGAACTTTGATTGGAGAAACATTGTATGTTTACGAGTAAGAAGTGAGATAATCAATGATCATGCACTGTTATTGACAAACATAAATGGATGATAATAATTATATCATATTGTCTAGGTGCACAATAGAAAGCGAGACATTATCAACACTGCCTCTATTACTCACCGGTCCAGTTTTACGTCGAATAGAACCAAAACAAGTCTGCATATGGGTCGCGCATAGTAAAGCTGTAAGCATACAGGCAGAAATTTTTAGGGTAGAAGCAGATTCTTAGATAAGAGAAAGACTGAAGGCTCTTATAATGAAATGACAATCAATCTGGTAGTTTAGCTTCGCCAGCATTCCAATCATTTGTCGAGAGACTTAGTATCGATTACAAATCGATATCTGACGTCACTATTTATGACCCTTTCATAGGCCTCGTTTACTTTCTGGATCGGAATGAGCTCAATATCGCATGAAATATTGTGTTTATTGCAGAAATCTAGCATCTGCTGAGTCTCATTTATGCCACCGATAACAGAGCCCGCAATGCTGCGGCGGGCGTTGATGAGTGAAAATGCACCTATTGACATTTCTTTTTCTGGAAGTCCTACTATAACCATCGTCCCGTCTAAAGCGAGTAAGTCTGTATATTTACTCAAATCAAGTTCTACTGAAACTGTGTTAACGATCAAGTCAAAATATCCCTTATTTTTGTCAAAAGTCTGCGGATCTGAGGTAGCATAAAAATAATCAGATCCCATCCTCTTGGCATCTTCTTGTTTTTTAAGGGAGTGACTAAGGACAGTGACTTCTGAGCCTAAGGAGCGCGCTATTTTTACTCCCATGTGGCCTAGACCTCCAAAACCGATAATGGCAACTTTTTTTCCTGGGTTAGCTTTCCAATGCATCAGAGGCGAATAAAGCGTTATTCCTGCACACATAAGGGGGGCGGCGCGATCAAGGGGAAGTTTATCAGGAATCCTAAGAATGTAATTCTCGTCAACTACAATCTTGTTTGAATATCCTCCCTGAGTCGGGGTCTTGCCATCTCTTTCAATGCCGTTGTAAGTAAGTGTACATCCCTCAATACAATACTGCTCAAGTCCTCTATGACATGGAGAACATATCCTACAAGAATCGACAAAACAACCTACACCTACTCTATCACCCTCTTTGTAATTGCTTGCTTTTGAACCGACCTGAGACACTATACCTGCAATCTCATGTCCTGGAACGATTGGGAAGGTTGATCCCCCCCATTCATCCTTAACCTGATGAATATCTGAATGGCAGATTCCACAGTACTTTATGTCAATCACAACATCATGTTCACGAGGCTCTCTTCTCTCAAAGGAGTATGGGGCAAGAGGAGCCTTAGCATGCCTAGCTGCGTATCCAACTACTGGGATCATCTTTTTTTTCTAGATATCTGGACTACCAATACCAATAATAACTAATCTAGGAACATCTTTGCACTTGTATGCTGTTTTTGAATTTAAGTGAATATAGGACTAATCCATACAGTTTTTTACGAAGTAATCTCAGTATCCAAGATTCTCTTCTTAATGGACTATTTTTTGCTATTAAAGAAGCTGGAGATCTTCTTGTTAATAATAACATTAATTCTCTTGAGCTAGCAGAGTCTAGTATAATTGATGATGAAACTTCAGACTAGCTTTGAAGAGAGTTTGCAAGAACGAAGGAGTGATTAAGAACATGATTATAAACTGAGGCTTAACTCTAAGATAGTATAAGATGTAAGGATAGGATAGATCTTCTTAAATTTAGTTTGGGATAAAAGTAGTCTCTATGAGGTCATACGGATTTTATTATACTTAGTCACTTCCACTCTTGAGTTATATTATTCCACCATGAACGATACGGCTTAGCATCTTTTCCTATTTCTTCTTTCACTCTATACTTAATTGGATAAAACATATTTTCCATAGCGTCAACTCCTCCATTTGCATATAGCTCTCTACCTATTTCCTCTACTCTTCTTTTCTTTGCTTCAAAGTCTGAAGCAGTGGGATTTTGTATGCAATCAGTAATAAGGTCATAGAGTTCTTCTTCTAAGTACGCATCCAATCTCTGTTATTCACTTTCCTATTATTATCATCCTGTTCTTTAAATAAATATAATTCCAAATTCTATCTTGATTGGCTGGTTATTTCTCCTTACCTGAGCCTAGATGTGACTTCTTCAAATGTCCTTACCATCTTACTCTTCCAAATAATCCAGCACTGTAAAAAACTAGCAAAATGTAGTCAACAAGGGAATAGATTGAATATCTCTAGTGTATAATTTGTTTGCGATATATAGCGT
>JALZGI010000608.1 GCA_030861105.1 Thermoproteota archaeon | reverse complement strand
CTCCCCTATTAGTAATGTAGCTTTTTCAAGTGAAGATGGAGAGATATATGGTAATAATACAAGGATTAAGATTGAACCAGTCTACGATGGATTAAACAGTCCTACTGCTATCGGCTTTATGGGTCCTAACGATATATTGGTTCTTGAACAGAGTAATAACAATAAAATCATGTGGTTGCGAATTTCTCCAAGATTCGCATAAAATGCTCGTATTGTAAAAAGAAAATACTACTTGTCCTATCTGAAACACCTTGCGACGCTATGTCCCGTGACAAATTGGTCTATAGTGCTGTTGGATAAGCGCATTTTGGATATAATGGTGGCTGAGAAATGACCTGATACCTCTTAAAGTGCCTGCTGGGATGCCAGCAACATGAGTGCAAGCTGCCCTGACTGCACGGCAAGGCTGCAGGGTTCATAGACGAATCCAAGCCTCACAAGGAGGTTGAAAAATAGTAGTATGTCATACATGTTGTCACCGGAAGGCAACGTTTCATAAACGAGCGATAATACGACCTCAGCCGGCTAACAAATGTACTTAGAGAAGATTACCACTATCGATGAATATGAACCGGTGAAGGAAGTACAATTGCTTAAAGTTGGTCATATCAAAGGATTTGTATACGTTGCATGACATCACAGGTACCTTGATCAGCTGTGCAAATGTGCCTGGCCATCTGTGATTACAGCTTCACTCAGTTGGATGTCTGCTGTACCTTTTTGACGTAATAGAATCTTGCCTTTCTTGCTCCTTGTATTCCGAGGCAATGTAACCTTTAGCATCTCAGTCGCTCTATATTTATACCTGCTTGATTGCAATTTCTTCTATTATCTAGGCTGCTTTTTCCTTCTAGAAGAATTGGTCCAAAACCGGGTTTTTTTCTTTACGTGAGCAGGTATTTCTTTGTTGACTGTTAATGTAATACAATCGAAAAATTACATATTCCAGAGTCAATTTCGAAGAAACCCTAAGCAAGACGTCTACTTTATAATACCAATATCAATCAATAGACACGATAGATGGCTTCTAGTGCCTACAATACCCCCCAAGAAATATGGCCTAATTTTTTTATTGTTGGAGCACGAAAGTGTGCAACGACCTCGCTGTACTTTTATCTTAAGAAAGTTCCAGGAGTCTACATGCCTCCAGTCAAGGAACTTTTCTATTTTGCTCCTCATGCTGTTCAAAATAATGTAATTGACGTAATTAGAGATAAGGAAGAATATCACAGACTTTTCAAGAATGCTAAGGGACATATTGCTATTGGCGAAGCGACGCCCATTTACCTTTGGGATCCAGATACACCCAAGCTAATTCATCAGACAGTTCCCCATGCTCGCATCATTATCAGCTTGCGAGATCCAATTGAAAGGGCGTACTCCCAGTACTTGATGAGAATGAAGTATAGTGGCAGGAATACGCCTTTTTATGATGAGTTAATTCAAGACTACAAAATCCCGGAGAAAGTATATGGCAGATCAGTGCTTTATGTTGAACTTGGAATGTATTATGAACAAGTTAAGAGATATTTTGATTTATTCGGAAGAGAACAAGTAAAAGTCATAATATTTGAAGAATTTGTTCAAGATCCAGTAAAATATGTCAACGATATACTGGCTTTTCTAGGAGTAAACCATAGAGTGACAGAAATCAACGAACACTATAATCCTGATTCAGTTCCACGCAGTCCTCTTGCAGTGTGGATTTTTGGTTTCTTTCGTTGGCTTCGCACTAAAAATATCAGATTCTACAAAGTAATGAGCTTACTTCCAGATTCAATAGTAGAATCAGCTCCTGAGAAGATTCTCTTCAAAAGAACACAAAAACCAAAAATAGATCCAAAAGCGGTGAAGTTCTTGCGGGAGATATATAATGATGACGTCCTTAGGCTACAGTCACTTTTGGGCCGATCTTTACCTTGGCATACCGTTTTAGGCAATAATAACGACTGATGATGCATTTCAACCAAACCCAGTTCAAACCCTCGTGGGCAGTAGGGTAATATGGACAAATGATGACTTATACCACACAGTTTCACATCGGGTCAAAGTGGACACCCAGTTGGAAAATTTCACTCCTCTATAACAGCTACAGGTACAACATTTGAAAACATACATTTACAGAAGCAGGCTAGTGCTCCTATGTACTTTTCTGCGCCGCATCTAAACATGGTTAGAGGGGTTAGCGTTAGCGTACTTCTTTTTTCCCGTTCTCCATTAGTTTTGTTGTGTTTATTATTCTGTGATGTGCCGCTAGGCTTTGTTTCTTTTATCTCGCTTAGACCACTTACGAAATATCAGAACAAAAATAGGGGGAGAGATCGTCATCGGTAGTCAACTATCATAGAAAATTTTCAGAGTTCATCTCGGGATCTATCATCTGAGCAGCTTCCTCTTCTAGCTTTTCCTCTTTTTCCTCTTTTTTCTATCTGCACTTCTATTTCCTGCGCTGTATTACTGCGAAGAATATCTTTGTCAGCGGTATGCGCTCATGATAAACGTATATGAAAAGATTAACCTACGAAGAAGTCATGAATCAGACTGTTCAATCCTAAGAGACCGCTTCAACAATACCTATCGCTTGCTTGAGGGTATGACTAA
>JALZGI010000583.1 GCA_030861105.1 Thermoproteota archaeon | reverse complement strand
GGGCTAGGACATGTAAGTAGGGACTGCTTTTCTGAAATACAAAAAGCGCTGAATGCGGGTTTGATGATTTGTATGACCTCCCAGTGTATATGGGGAAGGACTGCCATGACTGTGTACAATACGGGTAGGGACCTGCTTGAAATGGGTGTGGTACCGCTGTCTGATATGTTACCCGAAACCGCTATCGTTAAGGTAATGTGGGTGCTAGCCAACTCCCCTAGTATCAATTTTGCAAAGAATTTAATGCAGGAGAATCTCGCCTTCGAAATCTCTCCTATCAGTCCCATCTTATAAGGAACACTTAAAAGATAATCCTGTCAACTGAAAATATCATCCACGGTGACAATAGATCCAATATCCATTGGCCTAAAGGTTGGCTTTGAAATCCATCAGCAATTAGCCACACAAAGGAAACTGTTTTGCAACTGCAATTGTGAAGAAGAAAAGGATTATCAGACTAGCTTCACCAGAAAGCTGCGACCGACACAGAGCGAACTTGGAGGATATGATCCCGCTGCACTCTTTGAATATAAAAAAGTGCGAACCATAAGATATCATGCTTCTAGCAGATCTAGTTGCTTAGTGGAAGCCGATGAAGAACCTCCACATGAAATTGATATCGAGGCACTGAAGACGGCCCTTATATTGTGCATGACTCTTCAATCGAAAATTGTCGACGAAGTACATACTATGCGCAAAATTGTTATTGATGGCTCTAATACTGGTGGTTTTCAAAGGACAGCACTTGTTGGGATGGGTGGGGTATTGAACACCAATTGCTGCGAGGTTGGAGTGCAGAGCATTTGCATTGAGGAGGACGCAGCAAAGCTAATTTCTGATGACGGATCGATAAGGAGCTATGGCCTAGATAGGCTTGGTGTGCCACTTATCGAAGTCGCCCTTGAACCTATCGGAGGTAAACCAGACGAAATAGTAGCAGTTGCACACACACTGGGTCGGCTGCTAAGAGCTACAAGACGAGTCGCCAGAGGCCTAGGTAGCATCAGACAAGACATTAATATTTCTATAATGGAAGGAGCCGTTGTGGAGGTCAAGGGAGTTCAGCGTTTGGAGCAGTTATCAAAAGTAATAGAATATGAAATGCTCAGGCAATACGGCCTTTTTTTAATATCATCGAAACTGAAAAACACTAGGAAACCACAGGAAATTGAAATAGGCAAAAAAATTGAAGAAGTGACTGACATTTTGAGCAGATCTCCTTCTAGAATAATCAAAAGGTTGTTTGAACAGTCTGATTACAGATTTAAAGCGATAAGCGTAAAAGGGTTTGCAGGAATTCTTGGTTTCGAACCATATCCAGACATAAGACTTGGTAAACAACTAGGAGAACTGGTTCGGTTTTATGGGCTAGGTGGAATATTTCATTCTGACGAGCTCCCGAATTACGGAATAACTGATAGAGAAGTCGATGCGGTTAGAAAGAAGATGGATATATCCTCGAACAGTGACGCCTTTGTCATTCTGGGAGGTCCGACCAACAAATTGGATAAGGCGATTCAAGCTGTGATCCAGAGATTAAATGATGTGCTTTATGGAGTTCCAGCTGAGACGCGTGCGGCGACCCTTGATGGTAAAACAGTATATAGCCGCCCAAGACCTGGAGCATCTAGGATGTACCCAGAAACTGACATTCCTCCTATTCCTATAAAACGTTCTTTGATCGACCCTCTTTACTCCAAGGTTCCACATTCATGGGAAGAAACAGTTAACATGATCTCACAGAAGTATTCATTAAGTCGCAAGCTATCAGAACAAATTTTTGATTCTAACTACTTTGAGCTATTCGAAAAGATTATGGAAAGGTTAAAGAAAACACCTTCAAAATTCGTTGTATCCAAACTTACGGAAGAGATAGTGAGCTTGGAAAGACAAGGTCTTGATACCTCCTTACTTACCGACGAGATAATAACCAGTGCCTTTGTGAAAGTAGAAGATAGTGTAGTAGCAAAAGAATCTGTTGTATTGATTTTCGAAAAAATAATGAAAAAAGAGGCTAAAACCGTACAACAAGCCATAGATGCGCTTGGTATAGCGACGCTTACTGCTGATCAGTTAAACGATGCTATTTCCAAAATCCTGGAGGATAATCTGTCCATAATTTCGGAAAAGCAGATGGATTCTCTTGGGATGCTGATGGGCAGGAGTATGGCTGTTCTTAGAGGTAAGGCGGACGGTCAAAGAGTTAATACTATTCTGAAGAAAAAGCTAGAAGAGATGCTTAAGATTAATCAGCTATCATCCCAGCCATCTGATCCAAAAGCATAGAAGCGTATTCCTAATTTCGTGAGAAAGCGAATATCTAAAGAGCCGTAAACCGGCATAACATGCGTCGCTGGAGTGGCAAAAATTTAGAGTCAAGATGTAATATCTCCTAAAATGCTCGTGGGAAAGACCTATATGAACTATAGATTATGTTATCTAGGTGCTTTCTCCTCTTTTAGTATTTTTCATGACTATACTTTTCATGGTTTCGCTGAGCGTATTGTTATTAGAACTAACTCTAACAAGATTATTTTCAATAATCCTGTGGTATGACTATGCCTTTATGGTGATATCGATTGCATTTTTTGGCTTAGGAATAGGTTCTTTAGTAGTACACATTCTGAAGGGCAAGTTAAAGAAAGCCACTTTACCCTCAAGAGTTCTCCAGTCTACAATTGCGTTTGCCATTTCTCTTCCTATCATGCTTTTGGTTATAGGGCAGTTAATCCCGTCTGATCCTTCATTCATTTATTTTTTCTATCTTTCTTCGTCCATTCCTTTCTTTTTTGCGGGTCTTTCTGTTGCAATGATATACCTTAGCATGCCTAAAGAAATAACAAAGCTTTACTTTCTCGATCTTTTGGGAGCTGGAGCAGCCGCTCTTCTTCTTGATCCTATCATTCAAGTACTAGGAGCGGAGTCTGTATTGCTTTCTATTTCTCTTCTTGTTCTCGGACCCACAATGGTGGCAGTTTTGTTTTTGCTTAGATATACAGAAGGTATTATAAAGAAAGCAATTGATGGGGAAAATGGTACCTCAGTTCAAATCGAAAACAAGCTAAAGATTTATAGTGTTCTAGTTTTAGGATCAGTAGCAATACTATTGGTAGTCAACCTTGATTCCAATATATTTGCAATAGAACCAGGAATCACCAAAGGTCTGCATTACCAGCTAGCCAAGCCATCAGAATTTCAACACCTATCCACCCAATGGAATTCGTTTTCTCGAATCGATGTGACAAAACAAGTGCATCGCAATAATAATTCTGGGGAAACCTCTTACAAGAGCAGCGAGGAAAATACAGGAAGGTCCAGAGCATTGGCATCTATAATAATAGATGCAGATGCCGATACGCCCGTTTTTAGGTGGAATGGATCCTTTAACGACATATCATGGGTAAGACAGTTCATGGATTATTTGCCGTATGAACTTCTGAAAGCAAATAATACTTTAGTCATTGGTAGTGGGGGAGGAGAGGATGTTCTTATCGCGCTAGCAGGTGGCTCAAAGAATGTTACAGCAGTGGAAATAAATCCATTAATAATATCCAAGGCGAAGGAATTCGGTAAGTCTGCAGGAAACCTGTACGATCTTGACTATGTTAATGTCTATATTGACGACGGAAGACGGTTTATCAGTTCAAGCGAGTCAAAATTTGATATGATAACGATAAAACTTGTCGACTCATGGGCGGCACAACTTGCTGGAGGCTACGCCCTGTCGGAAAATTACTTGTACACTGTAGAAGCATTTAGACAATACCTCCAACATCTAGATAAGGACAATGGCATGTTGGTTATGGTTAGATGGAATATTGAATTACCTCGACTCATGCCACTAATTGTCGAATCGCTCCGACAGGAAACAGGGAAAAACACTCAAGAAATAAGTAGGCACGTTGCGATTATTGAGGATAGGCCCGGACTTTATTTTGGAGGCAATGAGAACAGAACGATATATCCTGTTCTGGTAATGCTTAAGAATGTGCCGTTTACCAAAGCAGAAATTAGCATAATAAATGAAAGCGCAAAAGAGAATAATGCTAAATTATTCGTGTTACCTGGGATCTACGCCCTTCCTCCTTATGATAAACTATTAATGGTTAGTAGTAATTCCGAGCCAAGAAATCAACAAGAACTATTAGAGCAAATTGATGAAACCAAAAAAGTTAATTCTGTATTACAACTCGAACCCCCTACCGACGATTCTCCATTCTTTTTTGCGCGAGAAAAGATTCCCCAACAAATGATTCTCCTTCTGGTAACAGTCCTCTCTGTATCCGGAGTGCTTGCCATACTCTTGATATATTATTCAAAGATAAATAATATCCATCTATCCTCATCTTCTATCTCGTGGCTATTTATCCTATTTGCAATATTTATCGGCCTTGGCTTCATGGTCATAGAGATCACTTTTATTCAAAAGTTTCTCCTGTTGTTAGGAACCCCAATTATGGCATTAACTGTCATACTGTTTTCCATTCTGGTCTCTAGCGGCCTAGGTGCTTATTTAAGTGGCAAACTCTTTGGAAGAAGCCCACACAGGGGCATGATTGTCTCAATACCGCTATTGGTTATCGTAATAATAATTTACTATTTATATTTGCATGAGATTATTGATCGTAATATTGCCCAAGAAATCAATTACAGGATCACGTTGACCTTTGCCCTGCTGTCACCTGCTGGCATTCTCATGGGATTTCAGTTTCCATCAATAGTTAGAACATCTACTCTATTCGCACAGAGAAACATCCCACACCAGGGAGGAAATAATCGACAAGGAGATGTTACACTGCTGTGGGGGGTAAATGTAATTGCATCTGTAATTGGCACAGTTTTAACCGCAATTTTATCAATGATTATTGGATTTAGCGGCAATCTTTTAGTTGGAGCTGCGCTATATTTGGGAGCCCTGACTTCTGTTCTAGTATCCTTAAGGCTTGTCTCAACGAAAGTTAACAGGGAAATCGCGAAGTGATTGACTGTTTTGTCCGGAGAACCTAAGAAGCATGTCAAGAAATATAATTTATGTCTTTAAAATCCCAACCCAGTTTCTAACTCAACTGGTTTTTAGACCCCGTTTTTCTGTGTACCAAGTAACTCATTCATCTCATTATAAAGATGCAGCAGATAGATTCCCTTTTCCGTTGTTTTGTAAAGTGATGCCCTTTCATCTCTATGAGACTTGCCTTCCGCTTTTCGATATTCCACTATGAGATCTTTTCGCAGTAAAAAAGAAAGGAACTCCTTTAGCTGTGCGTGGGAGATAAACGATTTATACATAATCGTTGTCCTAGAAGCGTCCCCACTGCTTGCTACTTGAAGCATGCTGGCAATTATTTCAAGCCTACTTCTATATTTCATTAGTTCGCTATAGATAACATAACGTCATACATGCTCTAAAATGAATCGGTATTCAAAGCGAATTGGTGGTCTGTGCGTGAAGGAAAACAATATTTAGATGGCATGAGTTTTTAGAGTGAAATTAAAAAATATCTATCCTTAAATCGGAGTGGGTGTTAAAAAAAGGCACAAATCTAAAATAGAGACTTATAGAAGAAATTGTTATGTCCATATAGCAGCTGAAGGGATCAAACGACAGATAGAAAATATTTGGATCGAGTCTCTTAAAAGAATTCTGCCAAGTTTCTGCTAAACTCTATAGCAGGAGCTACTCCTCCATCTGTCTTAGTTGGACGATATGGATATCCAAAAGTAAATCTAGGGCCAATGATTCCCCCAATGCATGGTGACACAACTATCCCGGACAAGCCCGAAAAGTGGCATGGCAAAAGCATTGACGAAATAGTAGGTTACCGCCTATCACTGGTAAGGGGAGTTATGGCCTATGATATTCAAACAACTGCTGGAAAATATATTGAATCGTTACAGGAACCAGCGATGGCTAATAGGAGTTGATTTTTACATTTACAGCATGTGTATAGATATGATATGATCTTATCTATCGACATCTTCTTCCGACTAACACCTTTTCCCTCAACTCGTTTTTCTTAGTTGTTCTGACTTCTTCCTTGTATATTCTTCCACAATGTGGATTATCTCTTAGCTGCATTCCACAACATTCGCAGAACACCTTAGGAGTGACAAAATAACACTCACATCTTCTGCAGTATTTCTAACCAACTGAATAGTGCGACTGGCCTACTACCGGTTTAGAAAATGCTCTCGGACATAGATTCTGACACACTAATGGGAGAACGAGCTAGCCGAGATCCTGCGGGAGACTATAAGTAATGACTATTAACGTCCGGAGGGAGGGAGACCTAATATAAGACCGCAGGAGAATCAACCAATGATCGTAGAAACCAAAGCCGAAACCAAGTGCGCGCAGATATAGGTGGTTGAGCCTAGGGTCAACCTGCGGCATGTTTCTATATGTCTTAGATCCCACTGAATTATTGGCATGTCATATCTGGGAATACCATCTGCCCTATTTGAATAAACCCCTTAACTTCGAGCTTGGGAAGTAGCCGTTTTACATTTATTTAACTAAATTAAGTGAGTAATCTAGGTGAACCATACGTCAACTTCTTCCCTACCTCAAATATTTTCACCCGGTGGTTCGCTCGCGGCACCGTTACTTCCCGATACAATTGTTTAGGACTTTGCAGTAATAATGATAGTCGCAGCAATAATGCTGCTTGTTACATACAAATTGAAACAACCTATGGTATTGGGATACATACTTGCAGGTATGATTATTGGTCCTTATACTCCTCCTTTTCCTTTACTACAAGACATAGATACAATCAATATTTTTGCAGAACTTGGAATTATAATGCTTCTTTTTGTTATAGGAACTGACTTCCCAATCCAAAAACTCAGATCTGTTGGTAGGATATCAATTATAGTAGCACTGGCTGAGTTTATGGGAACCTTATTTTTCACACTATTAGTAGGTCAGCATCTTGGCTTTTCATTTTATGATTCTGTATTCATAGCACTTGCAATGTCCATCACAAGCACTGTAGTTACCATAAAAATATTGGAAGAGTTGGGAATGATTACTGATAAATCTACCATACTACTGCTTGGAATATTAGTAGTCGAAGATATTACTGCTATCAGTGCTCTTGCAGTTATCCAATCAATAGTAACAGATGTCGATGGTGGTAGTGCTGAATTTTCAATAATACAACTCTTAGTTCCTACAGGTATTGTAGCAGCATTTATTGGAATTATTCTAATTTTAGGTTCGAAGTTTGTACCTAACCTTATAGACAAAGCAGGCGGGACGAACGACTTCGCTTTACTTCTAATAATTATTTTAGGACTTGCAGTCGGACTATCTGCTGCCGCCAAACTGCTTGGATTATCTGTAGTAACAGGTGCGTTTTTGGCAGGTGTGTTGGTTGCTGAATCAAGCGCCAATGTATCAAGGGTAATTACAACACCTATAATGGATTTATTCGCTGCCGTATTTTTTGTTTCAATAGGAGCGTTGATGAATGTATCCTTGATACCTGCTTTTATAATACCTGCTTTGATACTTATTTTGACTTCTTTTTCTTCAAAATTTGTGATAGTTGCTACTTTGCTTAATAGGGCAAAATATGACAATATTACATCTTTAAGAACCGCACTTGGGTTGGCTTCTGCAAAAGGAGAGTTGTCGTTGGTTGTAGCCAAGGTGGTCAGGATGTGAGTGCTATTACATCTGCAGTGCTTCCAATATTAGGTGTTATAACTATCGTTACTACATTTGTGGCTCCTTATATTTTGCGGTTTGGAAGAAAATTAGGAAATATATCTAGATAGCACTATAAATAAAAAGAGATGGAGATGATAAAGTATTAGACCTATTCTGCTATACTCCCATCAGTTTCGTATTTTTGTTCAAGAAGTATAGCAAACCCCACATGCCCACAATCATCTGCATTACAGCCTTTGCAAAATGGTATACCATTGCGGGTTTCAACAATTACATTCCGACTAACTGTTCTGTCGTATAGCACACTGTATTTTGTATGAACAAACTCTTTTAGAATAATTGGATTGCTTGTATTGGACATTTTATTTTCGGAACGTAACCATTGCATAAATGCTTCCGTTCCTTGATCAAGGGTGTCTAGATGTGCTGTTAGTTTGGGTATACCTCGATCATCTTTGTCTACGGATTTTTTGTTGTTACTATCTCTCGTCGGATCTTCTTTTGTGAAGTCGATCACGCTCTTGTGTGGGAATCACTGTAGCGCACTTGGATATAAACATAGCATTCCTTTATATAACCATAAACTACTCGTGTGCCCTACGAAAATACAAGGAAATCCGCAGGAGACTCAACCAGTTGTATGCCGCAAACCA
>JALZGI010000627.1 GCA_030861105.1 Thermoproteota archaeon | reverse complement strand
ATTTTCCATTCCTAGATCTATAAGCTTTCTTAGACTTGGTGAATTAGGATCATCATTAAAGTCTCCACATACAACAAAGTGTTTTTTATTAAAATCACCATTATGTTTGAATCTGTGATCTACTATATCTGCAACCTTGCGACCCTGCATCTACCAAGTACATATATTTGTAGTGCCCATCTAAATAGTCTTTATTGAATTCTTTTAGAGCAGCCATGTTCTCTATTTCTTGTACTGCCAAGATATCTGGAAATCTTTGTTCTTCATTTTCGTCCCCTCTAATTGCCTTGGCAGTATTCTGTCTTTGAACTGGATTAAGACTTTTTATCTCCTTGATATTTAGATTATTTATGGTTCCCCCCTCTAATAGAAACTTTGCAAGTGTTTTCTCTCCAACTGGCTTTTCGGACAACCTTTTAAAGAATTCCTTACGAATTTTTGGATCTGAAATTATATTGTCTATGCCAAGTTCCTTTATGATCTCTGTATTTTTCAATGTAGGTTGCCATATCCTTATTTTCAATTGGTTTTGGACTCACTTTCCCTCCTTTTCTTTCACCGGCAAGCACACGGTACCTCAGAAAAACATTTTGCATATTAAATGTGCCAATCCTTACTTTCAATTAATACCATCTCTCTAAATTGTCTCTTGATAATGATCTAATGACTTTGAGCATAATTCAAGTTCAGAGCTGTTGATTATTTACTTTCATAAAATAGCAAGTTATTAGTTCAGATGATTATTGATTAATAATAAATGATGATATAATAATAGATAATAGACGATACTGGATAAGTAATCTCTTAACAATTTTCGATTACAAAGCAACTAGCGCAACGACTAGCCTGAATTCTCATACTATCGGGAGGAGGGGCACTATAATTGTCACCTGTGGCAGACCATTTGCTTTGTTGTGAAGACAATTTTCTATCAGTAAATAATATCAATGAATTTGGTGAGTTAGGATATCCTTCTATATGGAATTAATACCAACACTTACATTAATTTTGTAACTGTTATTGAATTGCATAGCAACTTGAAGACCCAATGTGTTGTCAATAATTGCCTACCTTTAAGCAACCCATCAGATAACATACTCTATTACAAATCATATTCATGATTTACAATTTGTTAAATAAACCCAAAAAGAGATATAATTATGCCAAAAAGAATTGGTGTTCATAGTAGGATTCTGAATTGTATCCCTTCTAAGGAACCCGAAAGAGATTGGGAAATCAAGCATTCCATGGATGCAGGTGTCTTACGGGCAGAGGAAAGAATACCTGAGTCAAAAGATTTGCGAGAATCTTGGTGGATAATAGGAGATCAAGGAACAACTGGTTCCTGTGTAGGTTGGGCTTCAGCGGATTCTACTGTACGATGGCATTTTGTTAAAGGCGGGTTAATAGAAAAGGATCAATTATTGTCTATGAGGTACGTTTGGATGGCTTCTAAGGAGATGGATGTCTTTGATGAGCATCCCACATCTTTTCTTGAGAAAGAAGGCACTAGCCTAAAAGCCGCTCTTGATGTAATTCGAAAATATGGAGTAGTGGATGCATCAGTTTTACCATTTGAATCAGGAAAATTGTATCCAGGTGAGCTAAAGGACTTTTATGCATTAGCAGCTAAACTTAAAATTGCCAGCTACTTCAACCTCCGTCCACCCATGTCAAGGTGGGATGAAAACTTAGTAAACTGGAAAAAATGGCTGGCCTTTAATGGTCCGATTTTAACCAGACTCAATGTTGATTCTACTTGGGATAATGCAAAAAGCACAAAGGGAAAATTGGATGTTTACAAGTCTGAGACAGCACGTGGAGGACACGCTATAGCTTTAGTGGGTTATACCTCAGACAGATTCATAGTTCGCAATAGTTGGGGAACTCAAACATGGGGTGATAAGGGTTTTGGATATGCATCTTTTTCTTATGCACATGCAGCTTTCACTGAAGCTTACGGAGTGTCAGTCTAGTCTAATCTAATCTAATCCGATCTTATATCCATTCAACAAAATTGCAGTATGTGGTGACTTATTACAATATAGTAGTCACTCAGAAAGACTGCAAACTATTCTATTCCATTGCGTTTGATCTCATGATGTAGCATCCAAATGAAGAACCATAATACCATGAATAGCGGAGACGACTTTTTCATAATTTTTTATGGGAAAAAATAGTGAATTATGTGTGTTGATGATTGTTTAAGTGGCACTTACACTCTCTGTTAGAGTTTTGGTATCAATATCTTTAAGCCGTTCATCCTTTGCCTCTAACTCTTTTTCTGCTTTATCAATAAGCTCACATGCGTTCTTCAAATTCAGTCTCTTTTTTAGTTCTTCAAAGGTTATTTCTCCACTTTCAAACTTTGGAAATGCAATTCTGAACAATTCTGCAGTAGTATGAAAAATTGATATGCGCATCTCATTTTGGAAGAACATATGCTGCCTATGGTGGAATATTCATTATTTCGTCAATCATATGGGGAATGATTGTAGATAAGAAGAAACTTGATAGATTTGAAATAATAGGATCACTGGTTGCAATATGTGGTGCAATTATAATATTTTATACTCCACGCTAGGATTATTGTTTCTCACTTCTTAACCCTAGTCACACTCAAAGGTAATGGCAGTTTGTTTGTAAGATACCATTGATAATAACTTCCTGGAAAAACCCACCAGATTTAAAGAGCCAGCAGACAAGATTCACAGGGGAGACGAAGTGATTGACTAACTTAGGATGCTACTACACTATATAATAAAACAGTTATGAAACTTGTAGTACACAGTTAAGAAGGGAGTTAAAATCTACTAAATGTTTGATACTGAAGTCAATGACACTCAAAAAGACACAATTGAGTCTGTCCAACATTCATCAGTATATAATACAGATGCCCTGAACAGTGCAATAGAGAAGGCCAACAGAGATCCTAATTTCATCATAAAGTCAGTGCAAATACTAAATAAAATGGAGTTTCCTTCTTACAAAGACAACATTCTATCCTACGTTAAACGCAGCACAAATAACTCAGAGGTATTATCGCTATTTGAAAGCCTGGATGGATATATAGAATATAAAGATCAATATCATGTACTGAAAGCACTTGAAGAAAATAGTTCAGGAAAGAAAATAACAAATCAAATTAGCGAATCAACTCGACTTCATCCAGAGGTTCGGACCCGAAGTAAAACAGCTGATCAACGAATAAAAGACTCAGAGGCCGTCAAAAAAAGTGAAGAAAGAGGTGACTATCCAGAGGTACCGCCATCGGCGATGTCAAACTTTTTATGTGATAAATGTGGTAAAATCTTTCAAAATCAATATGTTTTATTGCAACATGAGCGTTTCGATGGTTAGACA
>JALZGI010000540.1 GCA_030861105.1 Thermoproteota archaeon | reverse complement strand
ATGCATTGGCTGTCGCAGATACTCTATTTCTGACACTTAAGATGGACAACTTAGACATAGATGGCACCAAAAAAATGGCCGGGGACATTTATAGCTCATTTTCGAAATTTGGAGCCAAATCGTATCTTGTGCTAAATAGGGTTATGGGATATTGTACTCCTCCTCCTCCTCCTCCTCCATCTTCACTGTCGAGGGAATTGACACCTAGTCTTGCAGCTTCATCATCTCAGAGTCTCCCTAAGGCCAGTGATAGTCCTGCTTCCCCTGGTTACAATATGACCGTTACAATTCAACAGCAGCATGAAAACGTGGATGAGGTCGGTGATCTATTGTCAAGAGATGTCGGAATGGACATTATTTGTTCTATCCCATGCTATTGCGACATTCAGTTTAGCAGGAGGGAATTTCTCACGGTACTAAAATACCCTGATCACCCCTTTGCTAAACGGATTGAAAGACTTGCAGAAGAAAAGCAAATAAAAGTAGACGGCTAGCTGATTATCTTATATTATATTGCATCCGTAGTCAAAAAGTATTGAGGAACCAAAGGGCTTGAATGGTTCTAGAACATAATTCGATCATCCTTTTAATTATGGCTAAATTGGCTCCTTTCAATCAAGATAATTAAGGAGAACTATAAACAAATGCGAATACCAGAAAATTATTCATTACATATATAACTATGAACTTATGGTAATTTAACAACTCCATGTAATATGAGAAATGGGATTGTCACATCAATAGCCTTAAGTCCTAGCAATTTGGACTGCTATTTATTACTGTCTCGACAACTCTGCATACAATCTCTTCGATAAATCCGTTATTTGTATAGGTTTCTTGATGTAGCATTCTATTTTAGTCTCCGGAAACTGTTCCCTTAATGATTGGTAATAGACCTCGTAAGCAGTTATAAAACATACCTTGGTTTTGGTATTACTATCTATCCTTCTCATTTTTTCATATAATTCAAATCCATTCATTTTTGGCATTTTGATATCAAGAAGCATTAGATCGTACTTGCCGGGTTTAAAATTAGACAGTGCAATTTCTGGGTCGTTGAATGTCTCCACATTAAATCCATTTTCTTCTAAGCCTAGCTTGAATGTTCCAGTTACATCTGGCTCGTCATCCACTATCAAAATTCTCCTATCGTTTGATGACTGCATGGTATATTATACAACCATTATTCGTGGTTCGTCATTTATAAACTGACTACTGTAAATATAACCCTGACATATAGAAAAGTCACATTTCATAATTGATGCAATATTGGATAATTTACTATATAACGGAAGGCCAACGATTCAATCTATCAACCTCACCTTTCAAATGCGAACTGTCATTTCAGGTATATTTACCATTCTCTTCAACTATCTCCGGGTCTAGTTTTAAGATTCTGTGTATAGACTCGATTGGAGATTTTTCTCGCGTAAGGCGGACTTGATACCGTCCACCATAAATTTATTTATCTAATTCATTTATCAAATCATTATTTTATCTAAAAGCAGATCGAATTGTAACTGAAATATCTTCAAATGTATGTCTGTCTGTCTACCATGGCCTTGCTCAAATTATGTACATAATTATGGGATCATGTAATGCAATTTAATTATACTAATAGCTAGCCATACATGATGGCTCCTTCTCCGACATTACTCTGTCCTTGCTGTTGATCCTGTCCTCGTTGCCTGTATTGTTGTTCTTGCACTGATCTCATTATTTGTTCCATTCGTCTTCTTAAATCAGCACCTTGTTCCCTGAGCTCTTGCGTATCAATTTTTAATGATTGATTATCAGCAATCTTAGCCACAGATTCTATTAGTATCGCTGCTCCTTCTGGGTCGGGTATACCGCTGGTTGCTGCGATAAGGACTGCCTTGCATGCAAGGCCGTTTGATAAACACGACGAAAGGAGTCCTCCAGCAGTACCTCCAATAAACGCTGTATTGAAATGGCTTTTCTTATTATCATTACTGTATTCCTCATCGTGAAGAAGGTTAGCCTTGTCTGCTACTTGACCGTCACTTGACAATATCATGGGTTCTCTCTTTCCCTCGAATATGCCTTGTATAGCAATGCCGTCTAATACAATCACTTCTGTAGATTTGGCATTTAAGACCCATTTCATCACTGTATCCAATACTGAATGGATTCCTTGTATCATTATTGGAGACTCACATACTAACACACAAACGGTTCCTTCTTCATTTGCATATAGTCGGAAAGGATGCCTGAGTTTTCCTCCAACATAAATAACACCGGGTACGATATAGTCTGATTCGACACATGCTATTTGATGCATGCCCAATTTTTCGATAATATAACTTGTGCTAATAGATCCTACCATACCCGCACCAGGAAAACCTGCGATAAGAATAGGGGCATTCAATTTTGCCTCGCCTTGAATAACTTTGGTGAGTGGTTTAACTTGGCTCTTTCCATCAGATATAACCTCTTTTGCAACATTAGTTATCTTTCTGCCTGTCATATGATTTAATATTAATAGCACTAACACATTATAAGAATTATATACTTACTTTGGATGTTTATTCCTTGATTGCTATTGTTAACTTCCAACCTTTACACCTCAGAAGCATGGAATCAATAAGTAAGTAATCATAGGAGAAGGCAAGATATTCATCAGTCTGCCTATGTCCATTTCGACGTGCTTTCCTCTCCTTTACGACAGAAGATCGTCCAGACATGCAAAATTTATCAGAGCAGACTAGGTAGATCAGGCTACTTCAGTTCTTCTTATGTGCATTTCCAACCGATATATAGTGTGC
>JALZGI010000485.1 GCA_030861105.1 Thermoproteota archaeon | reverse complement strand
CGAGGTAGACTTTGGTAATGGCTTTTTTGAAACCCTATCGCACCTGAGCGAAGTAGGGAAAGTAAGCCAAGATAAAAAGCGCGCCTCAAAAATCCTAAGTGAAATTAATAGGGGCGGACGATCTGATATATTGGTTGCAGTAGATAGGAATGGCAAAGTAATCGGAGCGATTACTTTACTCCTAGAACAAAAATTTATTCACGACGGCGGGAAAGTTGGGCATATCGAAGACGTCGTAACAAGAAGAGATTATACTGGAATGGGTATTGGTCTAGCGCTAGTAAAGAAGTGCATAACACTGGCAAAAGAAGAAAAATGTTACAAGATTGTTTTGGATTGTTCTCATGACAATGTCCCATTCTACAAAAAGGCAGGATTTCGAGAACATGAGGTTTCCATGAGATATGATCTTTCTTAATAATCGATATATAGACTAATTATAGAATGTGCCCGTCGTTGGTCCCGCAGGGAATAATTTATATAGCCTTTGTGGGTGTTTGAATACGATCTTTGCGCGAGTAGGAAGATCGCTAGTGTATTGTAATTTCTTATAAATTACCGGGAAAAGCCTCATTTTTTCCACGAGATTTTGCGCGGCCAAGCCTCTCTTTTGAAAAGTATACAGTGTCCCCATTTAAATAGTTGTATCGCCAATAAATTTGGCTCAGAAATGCAAAATTCGAAAATATTATGTTCTTTGTGTCAAAAAGATGAAATGATCACCGACCTTGAATCTGGTGAGATTATTTGCAGGAGCTGTGGATCAGTAGTATCAGATAAGGCACAGGAAACTAGAGCCGAGTGGCGTGCATTCAACCAAGAGGAATCTAACAATAGAACTAGGACCGGAATTCCGACGTCGCTTGCACGACACGACATGGGTCTATCGACTGTTATCGGAAAGAGTGACAAAGATGCTAGTGGCCGCGGCCTGGATACTGCCATGCGGGCGACCATGGAAAGGCTTAGAACATGGGACTTTAGGACTCAGGCTCATACCCCAACTGATAGAAACCTGAGACACGCATTTAGCCAGCTAGATATATTAAAGGACAAGCTTGGCCTCCCTGATGCTGCTACTGAAAAGACTGCATACATTTACAGAAAAGCCCAGGAAAGGGGAATGGTTCGTGGACGGACCATATCCGGAGTCTTGGCGGCTGCTGCTTATATTGCCTGCAGAGAAACTGGAATTTCTAGAACCCTTTCAGACATCGCGGGAGTTAGTAACATCAAACGAAAAGAACTAGCCAGGACGTACAGACTTCTCGTTTTTGAACTCGATTTAAAGATACCTATGGTTGATCCTATGAAATGCATAGCTAAAGTTGCAAACAAGGCCAACCTTAGTGAAAGAACAAAGCGACAAGCAATCAATATAATGAGCAAGATTACTAAGAGCGGCATGTCCGCTGGGAAAGACCCAATGGGTCTTGCGGCATCCGTCTTGTATCTATCTTGTTTGAATACAGGCGAGTCTATATCTCAGATGAATATTGCAGATGCCTCAGGGGTTACAGAAGTAACAATAAGAAACAGGTTCAAGGATCTCAAGAGCCAGCTCCATCTCAACTAGATAGCTCAACTAGCGTACAATTCAGTTCCTTTTTTCTCTTCTGCTTAACGCTCCATGTAGGGGAGAGCATTAGTGTTGTTCTGGGCAAATCGACTGTGACACCAACATGCTGCTGACCACGTAGTCAAGAGGTTAAAATCGAGACTGCTGTATCCAATTACCCTTGTGTAGCGCGCTACACACTACCCTCATCAAAGAACCACTCAGGTTATAAAATCGGCATAAGTTACCATGGAATACAAGTAAACCACAGCTGGTGTTGCCTTACTTATAAAACTTAAAAACACTCTAAATAGATCAGTATAGTTTGGAGAACCGTGAGCTATAGGCAATATGCTACTCATTTAATGGGATTCAAACGATCCCCTATTCCTGAATATGGAATAAGATTCCTAATTAGACTGTTAAACATGGGATCGGTTCCAAAAATTAGCTCTTTTTTCGGACTTAGAGGCCAGTCAGCTATCTCAAAAGACGACCAGTCAACAATTTTGAAATTACAAGAGATGCAATTCATAGAAGAAATCGAGGGCAAATTTTTCTCTGGTTCAGCCACTTACAGGTTAACAGAACGAGGGATATTTTATCTCTTGTCAGAAATGGAAGATTACCCCCCGATTCTCCTAACAAAATATCCTCAGAGTATAGTGCTTCAAACTCTTGTCTACCAGTTCTTTGAGACACAGACAATCAAGCGCTGCACTGCAAGCATGTACTCCGAGATAACCAAATATTTGAAACAATGTTGCATCTCTACTATTGCAAGATTAGACTCCTTCAAAAGTTCGCCTTCAGAGAATGATTCAAAGGAACTGGTTAAGGAATTAGAATCGGATCTGACGTGGTCGGTCAAAGTGCTGGCCTTAAAGCTTGCAATGATGTACAGCGAAGCAAGTATCCTTCGTTCCACAGAGGGGATGACCAAAGACAATGCAAAAGTTGCTCTATACGAACTTGAAAATGATATGAAACGGATTCTCTCTAAGGATAACAAATTTAGGAAGATTTTAGATTCAGCATATGGTGAGCTTTCAGAGGCTTACCAAGAAATTCGCAAGATTTCAAACCAAATGTGAGTCTTTATTCTTGTACAATCAGCTTCAGTTAGGGTTATTTTATTTCCATCGATCTTCAAGGACAAACGGAAGCCTTCTTTATAGAAAGTCTTGAACGCTGGAATACGATAGCAGGCTACTTCTACGATCCTCTGAAGTCTAGCCCACAAGAAAACGAAGGTCGACGGATCTTGTTATTATGTAAGAGATTACTTGAGACCTTGGAGATGGCCGTCCTGCTCTAGTTTGTCTGCGTGTGCAGAGATGTAACGCCAAATAATGTCTGCTTTGTCAGACTGAAAATCCCAAGGGGCAATAAGAACCAGGTCATTGTCTCTTATCCACATTTTTCTCTTTATTTTGCCTCTGATTCTACATGTCCTTAACTTTCCGTCAGAACTTTTGACTATTATATTATCTCCTCCTACTAATTTAATGACCCTGCCAAATAGCTCTCCGCTTTGAGGCATTACTAGTTCCTTCAGATATGACTCATTTAGTACCTTTCTCTTTCCTAAGTCCGAAAACCCCTACCAGATCGGATCTAACAAATCGTAATATTACAATAAAAATGTATTGGTTGTTGTCGTAGTAAGAAGTGGATTTACGTGATGTCGAAAAACAAAACCTCTCCTGATCAGTTAACAGATAGGGCTAATGGAGAGCGCCGGATGGTCAATCAAGGTCTGTAACATCATATAGAGGTTCCACTTGGTTATGGAGAGAAGACATCAGCCAACTCATTGTTGATTGAGGCCACAATGCAGAAAGCTTACATTTCCTGTATGGCAAGTAATAAATCTAGTACTAGATGCACAATTCTAGCAATGGAGGTATATACCGAAAGAAGACCTTGGGGAATGTTTGAAAAATTTCACGAAAACCAACCTTGCACTGTCAAGCTTATTTACGTTAATCCTAATTCCCGGCTAAGTCTGCAATATCATAACAAACGGTCCGAGTTCTGGAAGATAGTTTCTGGCACTGCATATATGCAAATTAATGGTAAGTCCTTAATTCTTAGAGAGGGTCAGACGGTTGAGATTCCCAAGCGCGCTAAACATAGAATTGAGGCAAAAGAAACAAAGTGCATTATACTTGAGATATCTTATGGGTCTTTTGATGAAGATGATATAATCCGCCTAGAGGATGATTACGAGAGAAAGTCTCCCGGCCCTAAACAGTAAAAGTATCGCTATTTGCCAACAGACACTCATGTCTAAGAGCAGTATTTGGAGCGTCAATTCTGGTGATGCCGGTTGCACCTTACATGGATTTATGTAACGAGAGAAGATCATCTCGAAGGCCTCACCTTATTCGAAATACAAATAAAGCCCTCTTAACGTTCTACCGTGTATGAGCGCAAGCAAGAAACCACATATGAATTTGGTGGTTACAGGTCATGTAGATAATGGTAAATCGACTATAGTGGGTCACTTAATGGTAGATTTAGGCGTAATTGATCAAAGAACCATTGATTCTTTTGCAAAGGAATCGGAGGCGACAGGAAAGGGTGACACGTTCAAGTA
>JALZGI010000614.1 GCA_030861105.1 Thermoproteota archaeon | reverse complement strand
AATCATTATATTTAAGGTGCTTTACACTATGACATAATAAAATCTGATGACATTAGGCTCCCCATTTATCTCTGAGTAATCTTATGAAGAAAAGCCCATAAAAGGCGAGGATACATTTCTTCCTAGTAGATAATGGATCTGTTCTTGGTAGAGGTAAAGACTACTCTCGAGTTTCATATCATTCGAAAGTATTGGATTTAAGCAGACCGCACAGGAAGATGAAGGCACATAAGCAATCCATCGATGTTTGGTGCTTACCTTCCTGTGGTGTGATCGGATGAACTCCTATACCCTTCTCGTACTTGAGATTAGTATAGGTAATCACACTATCGGATTGTAGATCTATTCAGAACAAAGTGGTATACAAATAAATGGAAACCACAGGACACACAAGAGTAAAAGTGCTAGGAATAGCCAGGTTCCCAAATAAGAAGAAACACGAAGGATGGGTCTTGTCTGTGATTTTTTATGCTATCATCTTTCTTGGTTTAGATGTTATGTTATGTTATGGTCTTAATGTTTTTCCGTAGCTTTACTAAAAAAAAAGAAAGACTATACGTCATGTCCCCGTACGTGCTATAGCATTTTTAATGACAATACAGATATGATGTAATTTTTTAGATATTTGCAACAGCAATGGATCACCAAAATGCAATCGTAGCCATGTTGGCTATCCTGTCAATAGCTGCCCTCGTGGGAGTGTTTACCGTTCAAGTCGCAGATGCTCAGCTTCCAAGACTTTCTGTAAGCGCAGAGGGGGTAGGAGTACAAGCGGAAGAACTTTTCCTCGATGTAGGCCCCTAGACCGGGGTAATAACAAACACGGAAGAATTTGACCTCAATGCAGATGCAAGAGGTGTCTCGATTATCCCTATAGAAAGATAGGGACCTTTCCTTTTTTTGATTCTAACAGAACAAAAACTACCATGATGCCCAGTAAGCGCTGGGTTATTTCAAGTTTAAGATATCGATGGACATAATGCAATCAATAGACACCTAAACAATAAGCGATGCCATAACGAAGGCTACATCTGTCACCTGAACGTCTACCATGACATATACTATAACGCGACTTAGAGGCTCATTTACCATATTGAAGAATCCAAGGAAGCCGACTATGATGAGGACAAAGACCAGCTAGAAGATAAGTCAGCATAATAAGAATAGTATCTTGACTAGGGTGGAAGAACATGTCTTTGGCTGACTGCCAATACTACCATTCAGTATGAGTTGGACAGGGAGACATTATTATTCATTCTAAGTTCAGTATGTTCTCCAGCATTACATAATGGGCAGTCCTTATTCTGACGTATATTAAGATCAAAGACAATACCACACTTCCTACAAACCTGGATATCTTGGCTCAAGAAGGTCACCTATACTACTACCATCTAATGGTTATAACAGTTGATTGTAAAGTATTGAGCAGCCGCTCACGAAAAGTACTATAGCGGCAATAGAGCCCTAGGCTAAACTTCTATTTCCATATGTCCACAATCACATGTAAAGTCCTATCCTCTTCTTTTCATAATAAGCATGAGTGTTGCAGTTATTCCAGTAGTCCATAATATTGCAGACAAAATCCAAAGGATATCGTCATACCCGAAGGTCATTTTAGTGATATTGTTTACGCTATTCTATCACTATTAACGTCATAGTTGATCGGACTGTATCTATTGTTCTTATGTGTCTAGTTATAGTATCCTTTAATCTATCAAGACTATCAGAAGATATTTTAACAACTATATCATAAACGCCATTTACCTCGCTAGCCTCTATTACACCTGGAACTGATTTCAGTTTGTTTAGAGTATTCTTTTCAGCTCCGATTTCGTAGTTGATTAGAACATATGCTGTAGACATATTTCATCAAGTCACATAACGTCTAGGCTTCTTATCTTATCCTACTCCTGCAACTGGTTTAGAATGGCCAGGTTCGCTGTGTTCAAGTCTCTGATGAGAACTTAATGTTTCAGCACTATCAAATGATTTGTCACAAACATTGCACCAATACTGCTGTTTGCTTAGTCTATTCCTGGTTGAGGATGAAGAACCAGCAGCTTCCGGCATTATTAATGATATACAGATAACATATATGTAACAATATATGGTAGTCCAAAAGTCGTTCTAGCATAAAGTTCTGAAACTAAAAGCAGGTATCCGAAAACCAGAATACTTTAGCATGGGTGTTATTATCAAGGGAAAGTGACTACAAACACACAGATAGAAAAAATCTAATCCAACAAGTTGCTGCTAATAGGCAGGAAGGGGAAGATCTAATGGAAGGAGTTCCAGTATGTGCTGCAAACCTTATATCACCTGTCACTGATACAGCCCACTTTATTGGAGAAGTTCATTACAGAATAGGAACC
>JALZGI010000422.1 GCA_030861105.1 Thermoproteota archaeon | reverse complement strand
TAGTGAAGCTTAGAATTTTCATAGAATTCCCTGTCATCCTGCGATAAAATGACATTGAGATGACAATTTGTGCATAGAAGATACTTTGACTCATTAGCTAATTCTGTCCTACATTTTTTACAGTACTTTTTTAGCGTATCCACTCCCAAATTTGTTATATCATTCTCCCCTATGTGAATCTAATGTCTTAATGCTATCATAGGTTTGCTGCACGCATACCAAGCATATTATTTGAGGGATCGGTCAATGCTATTGATATAGATGAGGACGCGACGAAACTACTAGAGTGATATCATCGTTCCTATGATCATATGTTGTTTAGGTTACTTTTTTGCAACCATATGGCGTAAGGCAACGTTTGTGCTCTGATAGAGTCAAACGTCTCAGGTTAGCCTATAAACCTTCTGGAAACCCGTAGCTGGTTGAATGAAATCCAGAGTATTCCATATACCACTGTGGTCTCATCATGCTCATTCAGAGTAAGTTGCCTAAGGTAGGATTCAGTTTGTCATTAACCTATACATTAATGAGTTGTCTATTTTATACAGCAGTGTCATCAAATATTTCGCTATTACTAACTTTTCTCATTCTCTGAGTGATGAACCCTTCCTCAGACAATTATATGTGAATGAATCCGGTATCACGAGGGTAGCGGCCTATACATCGATTAGCTATTATGCCAGTGTCTGATTGGATAGGACGGGGGCTCTCCGTTGGTATAAATATCCAAAGGTACATGAATCTGCATCTTGAATGTTGCTTTATGTCACAGCTGATGTTGCCTATCGCGAGTGCATCTGTGAAAGGGATGCTGAAGCGGATGTTATGGTTATTATCAGAGAATAGCCTAGAAGCCAAGCAAACCTATACATAGGAATAAAGCTATAATATTCTTCCTATAATCAATCTGTCTGATTTAATGGGCATAGATGAAGCCTGAAACCTTCCAGATTGGACCTATAATATTAATATTTTAAAATATTCCCAACTGGGGATTAAGCCTCTGAAAAGCTTGTCCCCAATACGTGATGAGTAACAAAAATTTTAAATTGCAAAATATTATTTTTAGTACAGCTCATATGAAACCAGAGATAACTAGAATAGTAATATCACTCCTGTTAACTTTCACCATTAGCAGCACCGGTCTCTTTCAGTTTGCTAGCGCCTTTGTTAATATCATATCACCTTCAAAAGGCGAAGCCGTTCCTGCTGGCTCTCCTCTTACAGTCTCGGGTACATCAGACGATAGTGTCGAAACTAACTGTAACATCCAAATTATTGTAAACGACCACCGTCCTTATCAAGACACAATTCCTGTCGCGCCTGGAGACTATTCAGAATGGACATTTGTTATAAGTCCGCAATATGCTGAGATAGAAGAAGGAATAAACACAATTACTTCCAAAGCATCGTGTGATGCCCCACTTGAGCCAGTTCTAAAACTAGATCCCCTTGCCAGACAGTACGTTAAATACTACGGCATTAATGTAACAGGAGTACCTTCTGGAATAGGAGTAGACTCAGAGGAGCCAGCTGTAGTTCCAGCACCTGAGCCTAATGGTGGATTTGAGGGTGAAGAAGAGGAGGAAGATGAAGATTCGACGTCAGAGGATTCATTGTTTGGATAGAATTACATAAGTCAAGCACTTCAATTCAGGCGGCCAGTCAATAATTCTGTCTTGTCTCCAAGCTAAGTACACGTGATAAAACGGGAAATACTTCGTTATTGTTAATCACTAAGTCAAGGTAAAATGGAAAATCATACAAATACAGTAAGTGGATAACAACCGCACAATAGTATACTCGAGCGCGATAAATCACATTACAGGAGGCGTTACTAATACGGACAAAGAAGTAGATGACACTAGGAAGTATTTGGGTTTTAATGTGAAATGGGCGATACTCCATGATCCAACTTACAAAATGCATGTTGTTTGGCCAAGCTCAGGCAGCCATATGTCGATTTGAGATTAAGTGCCTAGAACCAAAGTCAGAAAGGCAATAAATGATGAATTTGAATATTAGAGGTCAGGATTCTTGTATCTGTTTTACGGATCGCTAGATAAATATGAAAGCATCATGAGTAACGGATTGTGACAACCACATTTCAAACTTATTGCTTCCTCGCGGACTAGAGAGTTAGATCATTTATTCAGAGTGGATTATGTAGAATAAGGGGAGCCTTTCTTGACGGATAAACGGTTAAATTACTTTTCAAGAAGGTAGACTTGATAAATTTTTTTGCATGACTATATCGCCTGTTATAGAATCAACATAATATAACACGGCACCTTTCTTGTCCAATACTTCCCAAGCGAAGTGGTTTCCTGTCGTTATAGTAGACTCCCCTGCTGAACCCAGATATCTCCCAACAGAATTTGAATTTGGATTAGATTCAAAAATGCTCCCGTTGCCCTTAACGTAAACAAACCTAGTTGCAAAATCGTTTGGATTGTGGGATTCAATTGAACCGTTCTTATGCTTCAGGACAATTGAAACAGCTGTGTCAGACATTATCGGGAGCCGGCTGAGAGATGGCTCCTTTAATGAATTTAGCAATGCTATATATACAAGAAACATTGTGATTAGCCCCACTGCAATGGACACACATAGCTTAGCTGTTTTCTTGTTCACTTTTCCGAATACACTGAGAGATCCCTGCTATGACAATATAGTCCTTTGTACAACTACTAAGTGAATACTAAAATTGATATTAGTTGAAGTTCTAGGATATTTGTTTTTCACTCTTGATTATTACTTAAATGGTTGGGTCATTCAAAATCAGGGGTGTGATAGCTGTAGTCTGGGCAGGTAAGAATAGGTCCTTTGCATTAACTATCGTTACTTTAGTTCTAGTTTATATCCACCTAGGCGCGGTACATCAATCGAAACAATATTCTTTGATATCTTACAAACGACAATAAATTGCCATCTTGCCAAGATATAATTTCTATAGGAATTCTTTTGTACCTTATAATCACGTCACCTCATACTTATGAAGAGCGTAAATTCTGTACAACTGGGAGGAAAAGATATTCTTATAAAATCAATCCAAATGCATGACGAGCCAGTACAAGAATCCAAAAGATCGGCAAGAGTTGCCTCGTTATTAAAGGAGTTTCATATGACGAGATTTCCAGAGGAGATATTATTTGTTCTCCAGATTACACCATCATGAGAGTAGCAGTACCAGGAAATCATATCTCAGCAACCTTTATAAAAACTCATACTACAGGTCGGATATTTTAGAGAATCGGGCTTATATGATAAGTGTAGGACTGCAAGTAATGCCAATACGAATTAAGGTATGAGACTGCTCGTAACAATTCAATATAAATTGTCTTTGAGAAACCAATTGTGTACACAGATGGGCAAACACTTGTAGTACTAAGACTGGATAACCAAGGAACAAGAATAATAGGACATGGGACCATAATTGGATAAGATAGTAGAAAGGCAGAAGCAGCCTCTAAAAAATACCATTGGTGGTTTCCTGTTGCTGTTGTGATTCTTCATTCTCTTCCTTTATTTTGTTCTCTTTGTTGTTTTGTGTGAATTCTCTTTCAAAATTGTTCAAATGATCAGGATTATTTTTGAACATTTTTATAGCATCTGTAACAACTATGCCATTAGTAGTCAAATCTAGTTTGGATTTGTAACACTCGTTTGCTAGAGCTAATGCTTGCAATCTTATCTTATCGTCAGCTGTTGTTGGCTTTTCTGCAATGTCCAATGCCAACTTTAATACTCGATTAATTCCTGTGAGACAGTTTTGATATTCCTCAGGTAATCTTTCCTGGATTTGGTCTTCGAGGTTCTCTTGGGCTTGTTGTCTCAGATATTGTATATCTTTGATGATGGTATGTTGAGATATTTGTAACGTATCTGCTATCTCATTGTTATTATAACCTTTCACCAATAATTCTTGTACTTTTGATCTACGCCACTCGAGGGAATCCTTTCTGTTATCTTGGTCTATTTTCATGTTGGCATCCTGTATCTATTACTTTCTAATGGTACGAAGTTAGTTTTTAGCATTAGGTATCATTGAGATATCTCTTTTCTAGCCAATCTTGTTCTGGATTTTAATTCACATATTATTAGAAATAGGTAGTCTAACACCTGCGCCTGTTTTTACAAATGTATTCAGGCTTTAAAATAATCTGTCATAGAAATAGTTAATAGTTCATATCTTATCCAAATATGTTAACTGCACCATTTCTGTTGAGTGTTCTCGACCATGAATGCAGTAATTGACTTAAATATTTGAATGGGCTATTACTTCATTAATAATAATTTTCACTGATTATTTTCCAAAGAATAAGAAAACCCTAAGATACATATCTTTATTCCGTAGTTGATATTAAGGCGGGATACTAGGCTCTAACATCCAGCAGGGCATTATGCAACATTAGAGGGAGAAAAGGGTACAATATGAAAAATAAGAATGAAAACGGAGATAGCATATCAGAATATCTAGATGCGATGAAGCATCTGAAGGAGGTTCTAACCAGATGTCTTCGGATGCTAAGAATAGACCACTATAAGGAAATTGATGATTGCTCTTTCCGCCTTATTGAAAATACTTCTTGGGAGAATATAAGGTCTTTTGGAAGCTGGATTCTCTGTTTAAATGCAATAGCAGATTCCTGTATAGTTCATAAACACGTACTGTCCCAATCAGAGACTTATGATTTCCTTACTGTAGCGGTTGCAACAAATATTGAAGAGAAAAAAAGGACTAAAACGATAGATGAAATAATCTTTAGAGTCTATAGGGATATTATGGCAAACTACGAGAACTCAGAAGATAAATTAAAGATAGCTTATCCAAAAATTATTGTTGACATAATAACCATTCTTGCCACGGGTATGAATTTAGAATGTAAAAGAATAGCCCTACATCAAATAGAATTTTATTATCAAAGAAGAAAGGAGGCTGCAAGTTCTTCACTGATTGCAAATACCATTAGCATTCCCCGATCCACATCTGCTACCGCCGCTAGTATTGCCACCATAGAGAAGAAAAAGGAAGGGATTCATATGAGTGAAGGAGATAAGGAAAGAATAATAGAAAGTCTTAGTGGTATAACTGGTAGAACTACAAAGGAGCTAGAATTATCACTCAGTAAATTGCAGAGGATAGACGTCATAAGATTAGGATACTTGTGTGAAAACTATAGCAAATTGCGAAGGTATTGTGAGATAATACACGGTTCAGAGGAGAAATTCAAAGTGGAGCTACAGAAGGACATCGGAAGAAGACTTTCTTATCATCAGCTTCAACGCGCCGCAACTTCTGTAAAACAAGCCAAAATGTATATTGAAAATGTTTTGGATGGCAAGTTTCAGCCCCGTGGCTCATATGGAATTAGTCACGTCAAACACAATCTGGAATATGGCTATCAGCTCATAGGATTAATTCAGTCAAGAAGACGAAATCCCCACAAGAGATAATGAAACCTATCTTATTTTGCTCCATTAGAAGACTACTTTATGAAATCTAATGATGCAGACTTGATTCACCTATCTTGGCTGCAGGGGATTTGGAGTGTTATGATACTAGTATCCTGTCACTCAAATCATAGCATCCATTCAAAGATACCTATAGAATAGGTTGAACGCAGACTACCTTCATATTCAACCAGATCTTCACCATATACTGTCGATTAAACATTTAATGCAAATTGAGTCTTTTTACAGTAGCCCTTGGTGTGACCACTTATCCAATGGAACGCGATTTGCTATTATCGTTGCATGTAGGCAGTTTATGATGTCTTAGATGATGTATTAATAGTAAAAAAGACGTAATCATGTACGTAATAACAAAGTTCAACGTTTACTGGGGATTTTAGCAGCGAGCTAGTATTGCTGCTTGATATGGCAGCCACATGTAAATCATCGTTGCTATTGATTCAAGGCACGTAAACATGCTAAAATTGCTTAAAGGAATGCTACCTCATGAAGCCAAATGCGAATATTCAAAGACATGAATCAGGATTACCTATGTGGATGGACCTCTTGCTTTAAACACTATTTCCTTAATTCTTATACACATATCACAGTGTTGTGGGCAATTGCCATGAATACATACGATCTTTGTACAATTACAATTAAAGCACCAGAGTTCTTTGGCTTGGAGAGAATCCATAAGACACTAAACAATATGTCATCTGATTTAATAACTGTTTCAGGGTTATGAGATACCTTATAACCTGTAATTTCAATCAACTAACAAGAAGAACGCTCTAGAGAAATTTATTCGCTACTGATGTAGTAGCTGTTTTAAGAAGTTAGTAAAATTCAGCATAACCAACTACAGTACAGACGGAGGCTAAAACAGAAATGGGGCCAGAATATTGTGTGAGAACATCTGCTGTATTCCAAATTTGAATTCATAATTGCTACTTCGTTGGTGATTCCAGATATAATCAATAGAATTGCACCTCCTACTGACATAAAGATTCCAGAAGGCATAAAGATATCACCTACATGCGATACATTTGATCGTCTTGAATTTGAATATAATGAACTGAGCCAGAAGATAGAGCTTAAAATCATGACAATATTCCAACCCAACTGACTTCCTCATACAACACGGATGAACTGAGTACCCCACTCTAACAAACCTTGTCATCCATAATCATGAGTAATCCAAGTATCAGCAGATCCTTCCAAAATTCCAATTTCTTAACTTCGTTGTAGTAATAGTTATTTCCGTTGTCACTTTTATCTTGTAATGTATAGATAAAATTATGTAATGAACTGCTAATAGAATCTAACCAGCCAAAACAAACCGGACGCCAGATACAAGGAACGGATGAATCACATCAACAGTTAATTTGATAGCAAGAAGACTTGAACCCCATAGTAAAGATAGCGTGATTAAACTATTATAATTCTTAACCTCTCTGCTGGTGGTTTGTTAGAAGACACTGAATCCTTTTAATGTAAATATGAGCCACATAACAGTTCACAAAAATAATTGACTTTTACAGATATAACGCTAGGTGGCATCATATTATACATATAAGCGAGATTTAACGGGGTTTATTATAAATCGATACTTGTGATAAGAACTACGTTGGTTATTTTGAGGATAAGGGTAATCCATTTGGCGAGCTGTAGCCTCCCCTGTCTTGGTTCCAAAAAGGTGGCTTACAATATGCAGGGCCATGTCAATTCCCGCAGATATACCTGCAGAAGTGAATATCGACCCATCCATCGTGAATCGCAGATCCTCCTGTATGTAAGCCTTAGGTGCAGCCTGTCGAAGAAAATCAAAAGAACGCCAATGTGTAGTAGCCTCACGTCTATCCAACAATCCTGCTCTTCCAAGAAGACTTGACCCAGTG
>JALZGI010000409.1 GCA_030861105.1 Thermoproteota archaeon | reverse complement strand
CAGTGACACTTGGTTATTCCGACGGGTCAAATCGCTTCGGATTACTTACTGACGATTAGTTCTAACGACAGATTTTTATCGTGTCTCCTAAGACGAACTTGTTTGTGTATCTTTTCTGACAATTTCTTCGATGCAAATGCTAAGTGCTTCATTTTTTTGCATAATGCTAATCTGACATCAGGACTGAGACTTCCTCACAAATTAGAGGGAGTGGTTTTAGGTGTCGGGCTACAATGACGAAAAGGACAAATTTTGTAGGCATCCTCTAATGTCCAGTCCTAGCTTGAGAAAAAAAGGAGAGTTTGTGCAAATTATTTTGTTTCTTAAACAATATAGATTTACATCGTAGTAATTCAAATCGTAACCGGACTCTAATCCGTTAGGGATTATAATGAGTTTAGCTCCTCAGGAATTAGAGAACAGTGCGAGCAAGTATGCTGCTGAAGCAATTAGACTAGATTCTGAGGGTTCCCGCGGAATGGCGATTCAGTCTTATCAGAGGGCAATCGAGGCCTTAGTAAAGCTAGTCCAGGTGTATCCGGAATACAAATTGAACAGAATATACATGGAAAGAGCAAGCACCTACCAAAATAGGATTAAAGCATTACAGATGACGTTGGATATAACCGATGGGATATCATCTGCTAAATCTAACTCTGGTTTGGAGGAACCCGTTAATTCTAAGCAGAACAAGAACTCAGCCCAAAGGATCCGTGATCATGACGAGTCTTCGGATATATCGAATGACTCCAACAAAGGTTGTGAAACATCCAGAGTGGACTTTGATGGGCTCCTACTAAAGGAAAAACCAGAGGTAACCTGGGATAATGTGATAGGTTTGGAAGACGCAAAGCGAGCGATAAGGGAGTCAATAGTATACCCAACCAGAAGGCCAGATCTTTTTCCCCTTGGTTGGCCAAGAGGCATGTTGTTATATGGACCGCCAGGATGTGGAAAAACGCTGCTGGCAGCAGCGGCAGCATCCGAGATTGAGGGCTATTTTATGAACGTGGATGCCTCCTCTATGATGAGCAAATGGCTAGGTGAAGCAGAAAAAAACGTGTCAAAGCTTTTTGGTATGGCCAGGAAACTTTATGAGACTGAGAAGGTGCCGGTTCTTCTTTTTATAGATGAAATAGATTCCTTGCTCGGTGCAAGAAACAGTGAGGTAGGCGGTGAAGTAAGGGTGAAAAATCAATTCCTTACTGAAATGGACGGGATAAACGGGAAAACTAAGGAGTCCCTTCTCTATGTTATAGGAGCTACAAATAAACCCTGGACATTAGAAGCAGGATTTCTAAGAAGATTCCAAAAGCGGATCTATGTTACATTGCCTGACATGGCCTCGAGAACAAACTTGTTTAGTCAATATACAAGGCCCTTGAAGAAGGATAGAATCTTCAAATGTGACGAACTGGCAAAAGCGACCGAAGGTTACAGTGCAAGTGACATAAAGGACATTTGTCAGGCAGCACAGCTTAAGGTTGTCGACGAGCTGTTTGTTAGCGGAAGGGCCCTGGAAGCAACCTCGAGCCCTAGACCTATTACGATGTCAGACTTAAAAGAGATATTCAAAGTGAGAAAGCCGAGTATCAGTGTAGAAATAATTAGGGCTTACATGAGATGGAGTGAGCAATTTAAGGCGCTATGATCCAACCCTAGATAGATTGATATTGGCAAGTTTTTAGATAACATGGCAGATCCTACGAAACGGGTCTCTTTAAATCCAGCCGTAGCAAAGCTTGGCTTTCCATCCACTTCTTACGAGAGTAAGAGTTCGAACCAGGGATCGAGATGATACAGAATAGAAATTCGGTCGCAGCTCGGTACGGGTATCAGAAACTACTTCCTTTCTTCTGCTCGTTTGTTGTACCTGTCTACAGATTCAGATATCTTTAGTATAGCCTCCCGCTGCCCCTCCCAACCCTTCACTCTCACGAACTTGCCCTGTTCTAGTTCTTTATAGTGCTCAAAAAAATGCTTAACTAGATTCTGCACGGATCCTGGAATGTCTTTAATATCGTTAATTTTAGAATATGTGGGATCTATCTTCGGGATGGGTGTTGCAATAACTTTAGAGTCTTGGCCCTCCTCGTCCTCTGTAACTAGAATGCCAATAGGCTTGCACCTTACAATAGACAGAGGCGAAATAGGATCATCTCCGAGAATTAGCGCATCCACAGGATCGTCGTCTAGTTCGAGAGTACCCGGAATAAAGCCGTAGTTGCATGGATAAACCATCGAAGTATATAATTTCCTGTCTAAGTACAAAAATCCGCTTGTCTGATCAAATTCGTATTTGAAAAAGCTTCCTTTTGGAATCTCCACCACAACATTTATCGATTCAGGAGGGTTTCCAGGGCCTACTCCATCTAATACTTTCAATTTCAACCAAATGATGATTGCTTCGAATATATTCCTATTGAAGATTAGCAAAAATTTAAACAATGGTGTGAGCTTGCCATTCCAGTAAATGAAACTGGGCGGCAAATTTATTGCAAAAGAAATTGAAGACAAAATGAGGGAGCGCCTGAATGGATTGGATTTAGGTTCTCTCGTAGAGAATGAGATCGCTAAGCGCGGAGATACAGTAGGATACATTGAGGGCCCGCCCACGATGAATGGAGAACCACATGCAGGTCACCTTCGAGGAAGAATAATTAAGGACGTATGGTATCGATATAATACACTTCAGAAGCAGAGGGTCATATTTAGAGCCGGCTGGGATTGCCAAGGTCTTCCCGTTGAATTGCAAGCTGAAAAGGAGCTCGGACTAACGGGTAGCAAAATAGATAACATAAATAAAGTAGGTATAGAAAAAATTGTTACCACTTGCAAGAAAATAATCGAAAAATACAATGACAGATGGGTCCTAGTCGATAAACTGCTCGGGATGTCATTTGATTACGAGAACTCATACTGGACCTTTCATGATAAATACATCGAAAGAGAGTGGGAGTATCTAGAGAGAGCATGGAAGGATCAGCTCCTCGAGGAGGGGTTCAGAGTTGTCGCATACTGCCC
>JALZGI010000613.1 GCA_030861105.1 Thermoproteota archaeon | reverse complement strand
ATTTTCCGTATCCCATAAACTCCCGGAAAGTGGATCGAAGTCCATTCCAAAACTATTCCTTATCCCGTATGCATAATACTTGCTCATGTTATTGTTTTCTCCATCTGTTACAAAGGGATTGCCAGGTGCCCCTGAACCATTCTTTGGATTTATCCTGAATATACTGCCGGTGTAATCTGGAGGATTGCCTCTTTGGAAGTTCTGGAGTTTTCCACCATGGACCAAATCTCCTATTACTGCATACAAATAGCCATCAGGACCGATAACCATCTTGCCACCATTATGTATGGGAAAGGGATCCGCAGGAAGATCCAGAATCAGTTCAGGGTTGATAAGAGTTTCTCCATTCCACTGAAATTTGTATATCCTATTTTTTAATGGATCTCTTTGTGTGTAGTATAGGAAAATTGTGGAATAATATGGACTATTGCTATCAGTCGAGGTGGTAATTCCCAGCAATCCCCTCTCACCGGTCGTGTTGACAGGTATTTGCAACACTGGACGATCCTGTAGGGTACCATTCCTGACAATTCGGACGTTCCCCTCTTTTTCCAATACTAGGATATTATTATTATCTAGAAATATCATGTCGGTTGGATCGGTTAGACCCTCAGCTATTGGGTGCACATCTAGATTCGTGTCGCTAATGGTAGGTTGTGCCCCTATAGGTTGCGCAAATGCACCAAGATACGCAAATGGATTTATGATTAGAATTATTGAAGCTGAGAGAATTATTAGTAAATTTGTGGATCCAAACTCATTTTCCAACCAAAGATTTCTGAGGTTAGCTTATTTAAGCATATACAACAGATAGGCATTTGGTTAGAGCTACCAGCGTTTGCGAATCTCTAAGTTGACTAAATATCTCTAATAAGTGTTATGAAATTTTTCTGATCTCCCTTTATAGTCAAATGAATAATCCAAAAATTTTTGTACTCAAGAGATATGATCATGACAGTTACCATCAAATGCATTCCATTCAGACTAATAAGGAATTGATATCCTACGTTTTTATCATTTATCTAATAATAAACTTCATTTCGAGCGGTGGGCATACTGATTTGTGGGATGGAATGGTTACATTTCTAATCACTGAAAGCATGGCGCTAAAACAGACCGCACAATTGGACCCTGAAATCCCCACTGTTTCTAATACGAGTATTCCAGTCATGATTAATAGTTTTCTTCACTATGAAGTAGAAAATAACAAGATTATCACCGGTAAATATTATGAATGGGTGTCTATGTCAAAACCTATAGAGCCTGTCTATACTTCTAGGGCGCTGCTTCTCCCTGCTATATCTGTCCCATTTTACCTTCTGTCGACTATTTTGTCTGTAAATCCTGTATCGCTTGTTGCTTTTTCGGTAAATTCAATCATCATTGCTTTGACAAGTCTAGTTATATTTTGTTTCACGTTAGATTTGTATGGCTCCAAGAGAATAGCATTCATACTAGGTATCATATTTACCGGCTGCACTTTTATCTTGCCCTATAACACAAGTCTGTTCCCTCAGCCGTTGCAGGCACTCTGCATAGTTTCAGGTGTCTTTTTTTTGTACAAGGCAAGGCATAACCGTCCTTCGTTTATATGTTTATTTACCCGAGGTTTAGATACTTCTCGCACTCAGACAGCTTATATCCACTGCGGGCTAGCGGGGTTATTTTTTGGATTGTCTATATTTGCGAGTCCTACTAGCGGGCTTTATCTTCCCGGGTTTGTGATCTGTGCTTTTATCTACTTACGACAAAACAAGAAGTTAATTTTGTGTTTCTTATTGACACTCGGGGCACTACTAATTTTAGCAGGAGTAGTGAACTATATGAGATTCGGTTCCTTCACCGAATTCGGCTATGGTTCCCAATATGGAAACCTTTCTTTAAATACTGGGTGGACAGGGCTATATGGTTTGCTTCTGAGCCCGGGTAAAGGATTATTGTTCTATTTTCCACCTATCGTCTTGTTACCTCTGGCGTTTATTTTTTCATATCGTCAGAACAAAGGCCTGTCGTTCATAACTATATATGTTCTCGGTGTAGCTTGGCTATACTTTGGTACTATTGACATCAATGGCGGTTCTCGGTTTTGGAGTGGGGCTATCGCTTGGGGGCCTAGGTATTTGATCCCTACTCTGCCGCTTGTTGTAATCATGCTTGGGGGATTACTAAAGTATCCTAGAAAGCCCAAAACCAAGCGCGTGGTTAACATTTCTTTGATTTCAACTTGTGTCGCCGCTTTTGTTGTCAATCTGGGTGGTATTCTAGTATGGACCGAGTATGGGTTAATATATGGATTTGAAAATGAGAGGCTAGGAAGTGGGGCAGAGGAAATAACAACTTGGGATCCAAAATATTCTCCGATAGTATTACACATGAAAATGTTGTATGAAGACTATGTGTCCGATATTCCAGTACAAGATTACAAAAATACTGGCTGGGGTTATGCTACATACGGGCTTGCTCCTTGTCAATACGACTTGTATATTTTATGTAAGTTTGGAATTGTTCCGTTCGTAGTATTATCCGGTGTGGCAGTTTTTTTATCCACTCTTATCCTAAAGAGAGATAGAAATAGGCGGCTAGTTTACTCTTAGTATTATCAACTATTTACACGTTAATAGTTCCGAAGACCATCTTTCAAGAAATCAACGTAGACTAATGTGTTCCGGCATATGCTGCAAGAATATTTTGGGCGAGTACTAAATTGTTTTCTTGATAAAATATTTACCGTGCAGATTCTGCCGAATATATAGCACAAGAATACGCTACGGAAATAGGATAATTATAGACAGAGTGGCTTTGGATATTATACTAGTTGGAAAAGTAGTTGGTCATTGATAGTCCTGTATCAATGTTCTAGGGTAAACATTTCATTCCTCGTCGCGTTCTATTCTGAACCCTATTCTTACCTCGGTTTGAAATTCTTGTATCTTCTGATCTTCAATCCTTATCGTTGTACGGCCAAGCTCAGCCCATTTCAAATTCTTTACAGTCTTTGCTGCTTCGGCAATGGCGTTTTTAACTGCGTCGTCAACCCCTTTAGAGGATGTTCCTACGATATCAATGTACTTGTAAACCATACCAAATTCAACCAATCTCTAATACATATGAATTATGCGGCAGGGATCGATCCTACGCTAATTTAGCCTAATTTTTTTGTGATTCTGGTTGGCATAAAATAATAAATCAAACCGGACAACCGAGATATATCTAAGGTAACATATGGCAGGCGTTATAACCATAAATACTCATGCTCTAATATATCCTGATTGGCTCAGGAAAGGCAAAAACAGAGCAGCGACAGAAAGATTTCAAAAATTTTGGTGGCAATAGATGGCTCAGAACATTCAATGAAGGCCGCCGACTTAGCATTAGAGATGGCTGATAAAGGAC
This sequence comes from Thermoproteota archaeon, assembly GCA_030861105.1. Lineage (GTDB taxonomy): Archaea > Thermoproteota > Nitrososphaeria > Nitrososphaerales > Nitrososphaeraceae > TH5893. Next base: position 1,248 of record JALZGI010000613.1, on the reverse strand, counting down.
AAGTGAACAAAACCAAAGAAGGAGGTATCGAACTTATTGCGTTGACTGTACTTGATATCTCTAAACCTAGGAGCTTTTTGTCTTCCTTCATTGCTGCGCCGACCTATGGCTTAAAGGAATTAGAGCAGGAAAGAAACGCAGCCAAACAATGGATAGAGACCGTTCGCGAGAAGGCAGAAGCTAAGAATGTTCCGTTCAGTTCTGAGATGATAGAAGGATTAGTTTCTGCGGAGGCGACTATTGTTGACTATGCCGAATCCCACAAGATGGATTTAATAGTTGTCGGTACAAGAGGAAGAACGGGGTTTTCAAAAGTTCTCTTGGGAAGCGTCGCATCAAAGATCGTAGAGTACGCCCCTTGCTCTGTAGTCGTTGTGAAATAGTTTTCGGGGGTCAATCCTAGGTAACCAACTCGCGCTATATCCTATTACCATAACCGTTTGTTACCATAACCATGCTTTCAGTAGTTACAAATCGCTTAGCAGGAAAAAGCGCAACAAATATCAGTCACTTTTATAAGAGATTAAGTTAATACTATGATGACCTATATGCTTAAAGCAAGGAGGCATATTTAATGGGGCTGAAAGACTTCATAAGAAGTAAGATAGGAAAGCCAAACCCACCTAATTACTCTAGAAAGTCGTACGAAAAAAGCAAATGTCATGTATGCGGCCAAATTTGCTATAATAGGGAAGATCTGCAAATCCACCTAAAATATAATCACCCTGATGTAGCTTCTGCCAAGCCAGCGTAGTAATAAATCGTTTCTATAGTGCGGTCTACGTAGTATTTTAGTCCTGAGAGTCTTGACACAATTTATGATAACAGGATTTTTCCGTTCACCAGCACAATTACCAAACGCCACTAGGTTACGGAAATCCAGGGATGTCTCTTGTAGTACAGCCCTGGTGCGTATTTGCTAAATGCTTTATTGACCTCATGCTCAGCTTGTTGGGTGCACGGGGTTCAGGGCTCGGGATCCTGCCTTGCGCGAAGTGGAACTTGTCGAGGAGCATCTATTTGGTTTCTCTTTATGGCAATAGCCCTGTATTTTCAATTCCCTGGGGCTACCTGTTATCAACTATAAAGTAATGATAATAGAGAATGACCTCCAATCGAGCCAGGGAAACAAAGGCTAACAGATAGAAAACCCATGGGTTTCAAGATCTTATTTCATTATTGATTTCATTAAGTGACTGTCTTTGCACTACTAATACTATGCTTTTTAGATAACCTTCCTTTACATTT
>JALZGI010000322.1 GCA_030861105.1 Thermoproteota archaeon | reverse complement strand
CTTCTGTAGTAACCTTGTTTTCCGGGTTGATAATCTTTTTTATATCATCGATAATGATGGTAGAGCTCTGTTTCTGTTTATTTTTTATTTTAATAATATCTTTTACAATCCTTAAAATGTCAGTATCAAGTCCCTTGAGCATAGCAAAGGCATCTGGATGCATACGATATCCATTGCTAGTAATAAAAGAAAGTGCATTAGATATCTCTTTATTCAATTGCTTTACCGAATTATATTTTATTTATAATTAATCTTATTTGTGGATATTAATAAACAGTACTTTGAAGTAAAATAGACTTTATACTTTATAAGACCGAAATAAATCTTATATATGAGCATGAATATTTGCCATTAGCTGTCTTGATCTTTGCAGAAAATGATATCAAAAACAACCCGCAGCAAATAACACCAACAGTCCATAGCATTATGTCTCATTATACTAATATGCACAAGCGTTTTAGAAGAAAACAACGAAGATTGCCATTAGAGTACGACAAATATTTCACTGGAAGGTCCTATCAACTATTCACAAACACTATACGTTCAGATAAAAGCCTTCAACTGTATAAACAACACCTATTCCATTTTTGTGATTTCCTTAAAATGACTACTGAGCAAATTGTTTCAACATACAGTGGCAGGGAAAATATTAAAGCTTTGGTAAATCTCCAGCATATGATAGAAGATTATGTCATACTATTACAGACTAAAGTAAGAAATAAAGAGATAACTGCAATGACTGCCACAGTAATGGTCCCACCCGTGAAGTTGTTTTGTGAAATCAATGACATTATACTCAACTGGAGAAAAATAAACAAGCTACTACCGCATGGAAATGGTAACACCACTGATGAGGCGTACACCAGAGAACAAATAAAGAAAATGCTAGATTATTCCGATCTAAGGGCAAAGATTCCTATCCTATTTATGGCCTCAAGTGGAATGCGTTTAGGCGGTTTTCAGGGACTTACTGATGGATGTATAAAGCCAATTTATGATGAAAACTCAAGTAAGCTATTGGCTGCTCATGTAGTGGTTTACAAGGGAACTAACGAAGAGTATGATACATTTATCAGCCCAGAGGCATATCGCGCATATGAAGAATACCGTAATTTGAGAACTAAGTTTGGAGAGAATATATCGAAGAGTAGTCCAATACTTTTGAGAAGATTTGATATAAGCCCCGATAGAAAATCTGCCGCGATAGACAATACTAAACCCTTGGCATTATCTACAATAGCAGGGATACTTCTGAAGGTAGCCTATAAGGCCGGCATAAGAGAAGTTTCTGAAAACTATCATGAGAGATATAATATTAAAATTGCCCATGGATTTAGGAAGTTTTTCTCTACAACTTTATCAAGCATTAAAGCGGCTGACGGAAGTAGCAGAAATGCAATCGATTTTATCAAAAAGGAATGGCTTTTAGGTCACGCATTAACTTCAGTTCACGCTTTAGAAGAAAACTATAACAGATCTGATAGAGTCAAGCTATTGTTAGAAGAATATCTAAAGGCTGTAAAAGAACTGACTATATCAGATGAAGAGCGATTGCAGGTAGAAGTAAAGAAACTACAAACAGACATATCAAATATGAAGACTGTAGAAGTTCAGCTAGCAGCTAAAGATAAAGAAATTAGGGACTTGGTAAAGAAGCAAGAGAGGTTTGAACAGGTGATTCAATCGCTTATTGACTCAGGACAGTTGAAACCTGCAACTGTGGCAGGCTCACAAAATCAATAAGCAGACCTGGCATAAATCAGAATACGGAACGACAAATTTGAAAGCCCTGTTAAAACAACAATGTTAATATTTCTTATTTTATATTGCAAACTAAGAATTATAATATGTAAAACTAAATAGTATCTGCTAAGTAATAGGAGGTCTTATGGAGTGTACTACAAGGTGATTCTAACGACAACAATGCTTATTTTGTTTAGGGAAATACTATGACGCTTTCACTTGTACATTTTGCTGCCTCAATACAACTATCACTCTTACCTTGTTCTAAGCTAAATGTATCTTGTGCGTTTGCTTCATGAACCGGTCCTATAACGAAGGCTCCTGCGAATAGCACCAATGCGCCTACTACGGCAGCCATTACGACTAATTCTGAGTTTTTCATTATCTAAGGAAAGTTTGTAAAGTATATTTGCACTATGAAAGTTATAACTACACTCTTATGGCAGATACATTCATCAGAAATATTATATTTACTGTAAGAAGTAAGTGTCTTTCCCGGATACTTATCTCCACCATTGTTTCACCATAAAATGGTATAGATACTTTTCATAATCCAAATAATCTTTATGATTATACTAGTTGTAACTATGAATACGAAACTAAAGTTGACAATGGCTCTGGCATTGACTGCAGTAGCCTTGATGTCCGTAGCCGCCATAACAACACCAATACAGGAAGCAAGTGCTCAAGACACAACTTTCGAATTTAAACAGAAACAGGAAAACGCCTGCAGCGGATTTGCGAGCTGTAGTAACTCAGGCTCTATAGACTTCTCTGCACCATAAGAGAAGTAATATCCTAAGAGTAGCAACTAAGTTTAGCAAACCTTTTGTTTTCATTCTACTAAGACTTAACGACAAGCTAGTACCTTAGAAATATCTAAACCATCCATCCTCATCATTATCTCCTTTATTCGCTTAATCTATTGAAAGCAGCCTCTTGTATTATCACTGAAATCATTTCTCTTCCCGTTGGAGATACATTTTCTGCATTAGATTATTCTCTTACATATCACTTTATAATAAGAGATATAGAAGCTTCTCAATCAAGATATAATATCTGGCTATAGTTAGAATAAGATGAATCAAAAGACCATTGCAATCATAATAGCACTAGCCTCATTAGTATTAATTACAACAGCTTCTACAACAACTAATTCTTTTGTGATATTTGCTCAAAGCGAAAGTGATGGTGAAGGTGAAGGTGAAAGTGAGACTGAAACAGAAGAAGAGATTGTTCAGGAGAATTACTGTAGTGGATTTGCGGTATGCTCAAATGCTGCCTGTAGCGGATTTGAGGTTTGTACAAATGATGTTGGAAGTAACATGGATCCATCAGAAGATACACAAACATTGATAGCCACGCCCCATTGACTACAATAACATCGTCATTTTTTATAGACATTCTTTAACTCTTTTTATTATTTATAAATATAAACAGTTATACACGCCTTGCATTAGATAGTTTATCTTTCTATTAAAGGATGTAAACTCGGTGTTTCGGTTGCTTGTGCAAACACTTGTTGTAGTATGAATTGGGGCGTACTATTATATAGTAACAGTATTCATCACATAGAGAAGGTCAGCTTATATTAAAAGCCTGAATGTCTTAGCGGTATAATAATATACATATAGCTACATAAGAAAGTAGGAGGTATTGCGATAAACTACTTGCATAACAATGACTCCAATAAAAACGAAAAAAGTAAACAGCAGGAAAAATCGTCATCGTCCTCAGAAAGTGGTGTAAAAGAAAAAGATGCTTGGACTCAGCTGCTAATTAACTATCACAACTCTGTCCTGTCATCTTGGGATTTTGCTATCGATGTGGGAGCAAATTGGCTAAAAGCACAAGCTCGTATGTGGTCGCCGGATTATTTCAGAGAATTATACAGACAGACTAGAGAAAAGCACCGGAGCTACAATGAATAAAAATAGATACATTATAACCTAGGTAGCGAGCCACAATTCACAAGATGGT
>JALZGI010000302.1 GCA_030861105.1 Thermoproteota archaeon | reverse complement strand
ATTGAAAACTCTTCAGATTCTTTAATAAATGTAGGATCTTTTGTTTTCCATTGATCTTGAGGGATAGAGTCAAAAAATTCTTGCATGCACAAGATAAAGCGAAAACGTAGATTGCGTGCATTTTCGACTATACCATATCTTCTTAGGATGTCAACTATCCTTCCAAATGCAGAATCATAATCTCTCTTAAATGGCGGCAGTTCAAAGGTTTGATGCAATATTAAAGTTATTGCATCTAAATCTTGTCTTATTGTAATCAATACAAAATTGTAGATATATCTCCAATAATGTTGTTTAGATCATTGGTTCCTTGTGATATATGAAGTTGAGTCCTTATTTTATTATAGGAATAATCGGTACTATAGAATAAAGCCTGAGCCCTTACCTGTGATGAGTTACACTTCTATTAGATAGCTTACAGAGGGGGAGAGTGATTTCAAATCTAATAAATAACGTCACTAATCCTACGAATAAGGGCTAAATTAAAGTTGCCCGAGCAGATCAGAGGTGATACAGATAGTGCAAACAGAATAGTAGTAATGGTAAATTCTCGTATGTGTGGCTATCAAAGTAGAAAAACATCGTTCATGTTACTTTTGAGGATAAAGATTACGAAGAGTCTAACAATGTGTTTGCTAAGGCTATCTCAAAATTGCTTCAACGTCTCCAAATGATAGTAGATTAGAATTATTCTCGTCAAGAATATTGTTCGAGCCCATGGTTGTACGATATATATGCAGAATAACGGTAAGGGAAAAAGGTGCAACATAAACAGCTAATGCGATAACAATTAAAAGGCAATCTCAGTTACTCTACAGGAGAATTGATTCAATGGAACAGCAAACAAAAGGTTACAATACTAATTGCAGATGAAAACAGAGATGTAGCCTTACTGGCAGCAGCAACTTTTGTATTAAAAGGATATGAGGTTTACAAAACCTATAGTGCTGAAGAATGTTTGACCAAACTGCAAGAACTAAAAGAAAAGATAAATGTTGTATTTATGGATGGCAAGATAGCCGCAGATCGGGGAGCAATGGTCATAGTTAATATCAAGCGAATCAACCCTAATATTAAGATCTTGGCCGTAGCAGATGATGAAAGTGAAAAGACAAGAGTCTTGGATTACGGAGCTGATGGCTTTACTACTAAACCCATCAGTATGGAAACAATAGTAGACAAGGTGTCAGCACTATTAACAGTGGGAATAAGTATCGGATAAATGGCAAGCAAACAGGTAAAGCGAATAACAGCTTTTGTTCATTAGTCAATGAGCATGCTATGTTCTACTTTCATACATCTATTGTAGATAACATCTATACCACTTTCTTTTGCCTTTCTCTCAGCATCTTTATTGTATATTCCAGACTGCATCCAAATTACTTTTATCCCCTTTTTCTTTATAGCATCATCTACCACGGGGGGAACATCTTCTGATCTCCTAAATACATCAACTATATCTACGTCTTCAGGTATCTCAGAAACACTGGCATAAGACTTTCTCCCAAGGACTTTTGTTGTAGTGGGGTTTACTGGGATAACATTATAGCCATTCTCTATAAGGTATTTTGGTACAAAGTTAGCAGGCTTTCCATCGGTGTTTGACATTCCTACTACTGCGACGTTTTTCATTCTTAATATCTGTCGTATTTCTGATGGTGAGTGTGAATCAGTGCTCATCATACTACAAATACAACTAGCTTTAAGCATAAAGCTCTTTTATAGTTATCACAGACTATCATTAAAAGGCTGAGCAATGCTGGTTTTAATATGATTTAAAACCATTTTAGGCTATTAGTGCCTGTTAAAGGTAATATTACCCTTAACATATAATGACGGAAGCCGCCCTCAACAGGTATATTGAACCTGCTAAGTTTCTTCGTACAAAACGAAAGTTGGTCGACAGGTTTGGTGCATGCAATATCTTAACTAGATGAACCGAATACTGGCTTTTGGATGGACGCTATAAACGACAAAAGCACAGTAGACTTCTTGAGGAACTTCAAAAGAAAACTCAAAAGAAGATTCAGACAGGAAGAGATTTACATCACGACCTATCCTATTCAAACGATATGAGATGCCCTCTTAGTTATTTTACTTCCTCAATCTCTCGTTTGTCATTGACATAAAGTCCAATGATTTGTGCATGCATATTCCATGAGGACACTTCACGCATCGCCATCTGTATATGCATATAGTGATGTTCCCTAGTCACCGGGTTTCCTGCGCAATCATAATGTCCCACTACTGCTATTATCCGAGAACCATGCTTCCCTATCGATATGGAGACTGCTCTTCTGATAAGTGCAATTTCTTCTGAGTGGTTCCCATTAGAAAAGAGTCCATCAGCACCGGGAAACGTCACCATGTCAACTCCATCAATGTTATAGTTCTGCTTCATGTGATCTATTATAACCTGCTGAGTTCTGCCATCTATACAATTTATCGCAGTTCCAAATCTAAAACTATTCATCATTTCTGAATACCCCCTAGAGTATCTGCGGAGTAGTCACTATCTTGCCGAACAGTTGCGAGTCTGCCATCTTGATATGTCCTTCAACCATATTACTAAATGGAAGGATTGTATCAATCACTGGCTTTATCTTTCCCTTGCTGACCCAACCTATTACTTCTTCCAAACCTGCCTTCGTTCCCTGCGTTGCACCCAACAGATTGGTTCCTTTGAAGAAAAGATATCGGAGGTCGATTGTCGAAAGGTAGCCGGTGGTCGCACCTGTGGATACAAGCGTCCCCCCTGTCTTTAATAGCGCAACTTCTTGGGGGAATACAGTCTTGCCAATATGCTCATAGACTACATCCACTCCTTGTCTATTTGTTATTTCACGCACCTTCTTGTACCAATCAGACTCGCGATGATTGACCACAAAGTCAGCTCCAAGCTGCAAGCACTTTTCCATTTTGTCCTTGTTTCCTGCTGTAGCAATTACATCGCAATTGAATAATTTAGCAATTTGTATGCCAGCTATTCCCATTCCGCTTCCTCCACCCATTATCAGAACCGTCTGTCCAGGCCTTATCTTTGTCCGGGTAACAAGCATGTGCCATGCTGTCATGCCTACCATTGAAATTGCTGCTGCATCAGTAAACGATACATTATCTGGGAGTTTTACCACGTTGACTTCTGGTAGATGTGTGTACTGCGCAAAGCCGCCCCATAGCGGACCTGTTTGAAAGCCCCATACTTGCCTGCTGCTGCAATCATATTCCCTACCAGATGTGCATTCATAACATACTCTGCAAGTCAGGTTTGGGTATGATGCCACTCTATCTCCCACCTTGATATTAGTCGTGACATTCTCGCCAACTTGAGTAACTGTCCCAGCAACGTCGCTTCCTGATATATGAGGCATAGGAATCTTGATTGGTTCACCCCAAATGCCCCAGAGATCATTATAGTTGTATGCTGCCGCTTCAACTTTTATCAAAACCTCATTGCCTTTTGGATTTGGTTTATCAATGTCTTCGATTTTAACTACTTGCCTGGGATCTTTGTGATGTTGTCTATAGACTGCTGCTTTCATCTATACTGTATCAACTACTTCACAGATAGACATATATTCATTGGTGGAATCAAATCAAACCAATGATATGATCAAACAGCAATCTCCCTTTGTTCTGATATCTTCTTGTTTGTGTTGCTACTGGTCCCATATCCAGAATGGCTTGTCTCTGAGTCTTTGTAATAGTTCGGATTGCTCTAGACCAGACTCTGATTGTACCAGCCTTTGGAGATCTTTGAATGTCACTATGTGATAGTAAAGCGTATGAACTTTTTAGCTTTTGCTGCTACCGCACCTGATGATTGCTCATATACTTATTCTCGTCATGGATTTGTTTTATGATGGGAAGTAATCCTTATCCTTTTGATGAAGATCGCAGTTATTGCTACGTTAACGAGATAGTAACAATGGTGTAGGAACTTTACGGTATTCTAAAAGTTCATGGAAAGAGATCATTTAGATTATGTACATCGCCCCTAAATAGTATTACGATGAAGAGAGTTCAGAATATAGGACAGAAGTATGTGATAATCAACTATGAGATCGCCGCCTTTGCTGCATTTAAGATCAATTGGGCAACATCGTATGAGTGAGATATAGGCGACATATGGCTAGAGTTTAATGAGAAAGTTGTGGCATTCATCCGTTCCGCATAAAATCGCTGTACATTGGGTGGGATAACCAAGTCATTCTCGGAGACCTGAAACCATGTCGGCACTTGTTTCCATGCCGCAGGGCCAGACTTTTCAGTGGTAATGGATTCATTGGCTGGCTTCTGCACTGCGGCGAGTATGTTTGCCTCATTTGGATGGATGTCCTGAGCAAACCATTCGCCAAATTCGTCTGGGTCAAAATAAGAAAACCCTGAACTATCCATTAGAATGTTATTAGTGAACATCTGTAAAACATTCTCTGGTTGAGGAAATATTTCGAAAAGATCAACTGCAGATTCACCCCTATCTGGAGCTAAAGCTGCAATATAAACAAGACCTGTGATATTTGGATTATTATAAGCAGCATTAGTGATCACTATTCCACCGTAGGAGTGCCCTACTAGAATTGTTGGTTTTCCAAGTTCCTCAATTACACGTTTCACAGTAGCGATATCATCTCCTAGTGAACGGAGGGGAAGCTGCGCAGCAACAACTCTATGTCCTGCATCCTGTAGGACAGGGATCACTTTGCTCCATATAGATCCGTCACTCCATATTCCATGAACCAAAACGATGTTTGTATTATTTGATAATGTTGTTTCTTTTAATTCCTGAGTCACTGTCGATGATCCGTTTTTGCTCTCTGGGCTGGCGGCACTAAAATATGTTGTTGATGCAAAGAATATAACAGGAGTTATACCTAGCCACAATAAAACTAATAGTCCTGTCTTTCGAAATTGTTTTACCTTCTCAGATAACAACCCGAACTATCACCTAATCTGCGACTATTTTTTCTTATCTAACTTGGCATGTGTTGAAACTACGTATTTTAGGGGGAAAGTTAGCTTTTAGCTTTATGTATAGGACAGTGAAAGAGTGGCTATTATTACGTATCACGTGTCTATCTTACCTTATCTATCTACTCGATGTTTTGCTTCGTTATTGGTTAGCAATGTTGAGGATGTTTCCATCTGGATCCTTAAACCATGCTACCTTCATGTCACCAAAAACGTAGATATCACCATCACCCTCTCGCTTAGCATCTGGCATGTCATAGTGTTCAAAGGTAACACCCTTGGACCTGAGTGTTTGCACTATATCTTCCATTTCGCCTCCGACCATCCATGTTACAGCCGTGGCCTTATTGGTTCCGGCATACTCCGACTGGTAGACAAAGATAGTGGAGTTTCCACTCCTAAACACAATAACTCCCTCGACCTCAGCTTCCTCCTCCCTCAGACCCAGCGTCTCTTTATAGAATCTCTTAGCAACCTCCAGATTCTTGACTGCAATATTTGCGGCTGCATCTTTATTGCCTAACATATTGGTACTCATTATGGCTGGCATTATACAAACGAACATAGTTTATTAGCATCTAAGGGAAAAAAAGTATAGTTGCAAATCCCATTTTTAACTAACAGCATTTGATAGACAAAAGAGCAGAGACTTGAGAGTTTACAATTTCTTAATGTGAATGTAAGAAAGCATGCCGCAGGGAGGTCCTAGACTCAACTGCGACTACGTCCATCATCAAATTGAGTCTCCTGTGG
>JALZGI010000293.1 GCA_030861105.1 Thermoproteota archaeon | reverse complement strand
ATGTTAATACTTGAGGACAGAAGCAACTGTATAGAAATAAAAAGTACCGTAAGGAACGTTATTGCAGCACCTTGAATTATGGCTGATTGTAAGAATCTGCTAGCCCATTTTGAAGACAGAAAAGATGAATTAGATGATGCAATCATTCTCACATCATTTTCTCAAATTCCTACATTAGTAGTAGATGATGATGGAGACTCCTTTGCACTCGCCTTTTTCCCAAAGTACTGCCTCACGTTTCTTCTAGAAAGATAATACAATATTATCGCGTTGATGGCAATACCAGCAAGTGGAGCAGCCATTGTCAACATATTTGGGATAACTAATGAGATGCCGTTAACAACTAATCCAATGGTCGACAACGCGACTGCAACAATCCAAACCCACCAGCTTTTTACCGTAAAAAGACTCACTGCTACAACAAACGATGCAATACACAGAATTTCAATACTAAGGGGTATGAATAATGCTTCCAAATCTGTTAAAATTGGCCCACTTGCCTGTGCAACTGCTGTTTCAAGTATTGTTATCCCGCCAAGCAAGGTAAGGGACCCAGCTATTAGAAAAAGAACTGCCATTATTGTCAGACCGGTTGGTCTGTGTCTTACTAGATCATTATTGCTGTTGCTGATTTCTGTCATGTGCATTACCTGATACTATTATTAGTAGTAGTAATATCTCTGCCAAAGAAATTGGAGAGCTGACTTATAACGAACTCTGGTTGCTCCTCTGCAATAAAATGACCTGAATTTGGAACCTTGATGCCCGTAACATTTTCAGCTAATTGCTGCATGCCATACACGATAGTAGGCGTAGTAATATTACCTCCTAATACTGGAATATATGCTGCTCCCAGAGCCAGTACTGGCATTGGAAGCTTTGTTTGAGAATAATTCTGATTTTGAATTGCATCCTCTGGGAAAGCTCGATAATACTCAAATCCAGCATGCATTCCGCCTGGAGCAGAATAATGACTAACATACTCGTTGATAGCCTCTTGCGTTATTGCAGATGGGTTTAATGCAAGACCACGAAGATGCCATAATAAATACTCCATCTCTTTTCCTTCCACAAGTGCTTCCGGTATATCGGGCGTTTGATGGAATAAGAACCACCATCGTGGCGTTATTCCTGGAGGTGCGAAACCGGGTATCGTCAAATCCATTACTGCTAATCTCTCTACTTCTGTAGGATGTTCAGCTGCATAAGAATAGGCTACCTGTGTTCCAATATCATGACCCACTAGAAAAATTGTGTTAAATCCTAACTGAGTAACTAGTTGGTGTATATCTTCAGCTACGGTTTTACCATCATAACCAGTTGGTGGTTTGGAAGAGTCTCCCAGGCCTCGTAGATCAGGTGCAATAACAGTATAGTTCTGAGCTAAGTCTGGCATTACTTTGTGCCATGCATACCATGTCTCTGGCCAACCATGTAATAAGACTACAGGAGGGCCTTGACCTCCTATAACGTAATGAATTTGAGTACCATTATTAACTGATGCCATACGATGTGAAAAGGTCACATTATCGATTTGGAAGGATAAGCCTTCCAACAGCTGCCGTTGTTCTTCAACCGAGGGAGTAAATGTTTGGTTAGCTTGCATTTGTTGTTGTTGCTGCATTGGTTGCTGCTGCAATTGCGCGATTGTAACCTGAGATTGATTTGAACCAATCCCAATAAGGAGAGAAATACTTAATATAGTAACAACAAATATGAAAATTCCAAGACGATAGATAGTAATACGGAATATGGAGCCTTTCTGATTACTCATCCACAATTGTCCTATTAGTATCGGATTTAAGGAGTACTTGTAGCGATCACTTATCTTGACGTTTACAGAAACATAACTTGGTCGGTTGTATTACAACGTAAACTTAAATTCGGACGGCATTTTTCGGAGTACTGCGCTTGTGCTCTTATATCGTGACCTAGAGGAAAAAATTGTATTAACTGTGCAAAAGGCTAAATCGGTAGATTCGTGTTTTGTCCTGTTCCGTCTTAATGTCATGACTTTTTAGCCTCATTCTGCTATTGCTACAATGAGGCTCTTCATTTTTGATCTCATGTCAAGAAGTAGTAAAAAATGATTTAATGGATCACATTAAGGACAAAAAGACCTAACACTTTCCAAGCTAGGAGCCAGGAACAGGATATCAATAGTCATCAATACAATGAATTATGCGCCAGCGCATTTCTTATGTTCTTACGACACTTACGGTGGCAGCCAACGGCTCCATAATAAAAAACTGCAACGATGATCAGCTGCTTTGTGTTGCATGTTGTACAACTTTTCTGCTTTCATCCTTCCCCTCCTCTTGCCGCTCTCAATCAGACCCATAGCTTGATACCATATTTTAGATTCATGTCTAATGTAATTGGTATAATGCGGACTATGAGGAAAAAGTTTTTGTCAAGTACGTTTTCAATATACCCGCGATTTTTTTCATAGACCGACGAGCAATTTATAGTGATGGTATTTTGTAAGTTTTTTAGTGTTACAGGTCTTTTGGTGGAGCTAAGTGGTGCAGAGACACAGTATCTTTACCTTCTGGAGGTACTTCTTCACCGGCTTTCTCTTGATTCTGGGTGTGATTTTCGTCTCGTGGTACGGTGGAGGTAGTGGATAATATGTTGCCTTATTATGATCTAGGTTGTATTATGGAATACCATAGCCAAGTATTACAAAGCCAACGATCAAGCAGATGATAAAGCACTCATTACAGGCCAAGCAATTTCATAACCATATTGAAGTGCATATGAAGAAAAAACGGATAAGTCCAAAAGGTTCCAGTAAGAGCTATTGCACACACCCATTCTCACGAATCATCTATAGAACATGATCACTGTACGATCTGTGGTCTCAAATTCTACTTGTAACTCATAATGATGCATAATTAGTTCAAGCACACTCTTAAAAAGAAAGGAATAATTTCTTCCCATGTCATGTTGAATTATGAAAGTAGTTTTGCCGTCCTTTTCCAGTTCCCTTAGACCGAAGCCGGATCTTTCTACTCCACTTCTCAATATTGAAAGAAACGATTGCAAATTGTCGTTTCCCTTCATGAATATGATCACATCTTTCGTTTCGTGGAAGGCTGCATCTGCTACTCTTAGGATTTCCTCTTGACTCAACATTTCAAATGCCTTGCTTATGATCACTTTTGGCATTACCATCCAACCTGCGTCTTTGGCTGTCATAGACCACTCGAAGTAGTCAGCAATTAATTGGTTGACGAGCGTGTTGAGAGTCACTTTGTCATGTTTTGCCCTCTTTCTTAAATTATCCAAAATAGAGGAGTCTAATCGAAAGGTAATACTCTCGCTTTTGGGGCCGCTCTCATCAAGCATTGAAAATTGCCGCCCGCCCATTATTTATTGGCTTTGATACTTATTATAAGGAAATTGGTCTTGATACTTAAGTTGTACTAAATTTCTAGGTCATTCTTCAAAATCCATCAAGATGTGGTGACTTTTGATGAAATATTGCACGTATGGGAGCCTGTGGTAGTGGAAACAGGTATATGACGAATTCAGTTGCTGTTCTAAAAATCTCGCCATATAGAGGACTGGGCGACTTTTAATTTTATGCAACAATCTTTTCTAGTTTTGTGAATTTCTTCTGATTTTTTATCATAGAATCAATCAGCCCATGCAGTGTTATTCTATATTGCATTACAAGCTCCTTGGCGGCCCAGAAGTAATCTCCTATGAATTCGTCTTTATTTGATTCCTCTTCGATATCGTTCAAAACATTGTCAAAGCTTTTTAGAGCAATTCTGGTTGATATTATGCACTTCTTGAAGAGATATTCTGTCCTTTCCTTTGCGTCTTCTTCCATGTCTGCTCTAGAATAAGAAGATGCAAGTGTTGAAGAAAAACCATGTTGTTCTTTAGGGCTCGTAAGCTTGCTGGCAAAATCAGGATTACTTCTGATTGTCCTGATCAATTCTCTTGCCTCTTTGTTGCTATATCTATTTGCAGCCACATCTTCAATTACTCTCTCTATCTGCTCTTTGTCCAGGGTATAAAGTTCCTGAGCCAGACTTGCGTTAACTTCTTTATTTAAGATTTTTTGCTGCGCACTTGGAGGAAGCTGAAGTAACCTTATCCTACGGCTTACATATTCTTGACTCTTACCAATCCGTTTTGCAAGTTCAGACTCTCCTCCCCAGCCAAAAGTATGGACATATTTTTTGAATGCAGATGCTTCATCTAACGGATTCATTGACTTTTGCTGAAGGTTCTCAATTAGAGACATCTCATATGCTTCCTTATCGTCGACATCTATGATGTGACACGTTATCCGAGTCATACCTAAAAGTTTGAATGCTTCATATCTGCGGTGCCCTGAAATGATTTCATAGCCATCTTGTAGCGGTCTGACAATTATTGGTTCAAGCAGCCCGACATTCTTAATGGAGAGAGCTAATTCAGACAGAGAAATGTGATCCGACAACCTTAAAGCATTTCTCGATTGTCTTATTTCTCTTACGTGGAGATTGGTAAAAATCCCATTGCAAAGGTATGTCAGGTTAATGAGCCTCCTAGTAAGGTAGTCTGTAAAGTGACTTGGCGCCCTGCTTGAGCAAGATATACAGGGATTGACATACCTCCAAGGTCACTGACGACAACTACTATGATATTCCTCTTTGTTTGCAAAGTCCTTGCCTCTTCTCGTTTATCTTAAAACCATATAGATAAAGCCTAGGAATCTCTTGCAGCCAGATAATTGCAATGTGTTAGTTCCAAACAGGATGTATTATTATATAAGAAAACTGTTTGAAAGAACTGTGATGCACAATACCGGCTGTTTGTAATGAATATGCGTGAAGGAAACTACCAGCGATAAAGGATTATAGAAGCCACATTATAATAATAAAAACAAATCTTTACTGATCGAACGTAAGGCAACATTTCTGTCGCCGGTTGAACAAACTTCACCTTTGAACTCAGATTACCTATTTTTGTTCTCCAAAACGATATGTTAGTGTAACCGTATAATAAGCTAGCAAGTTACCATCACTTAGCACAGCTACCATTGGTCATTCACAGAGTTAATAATAAGTGAATGAAGTGAAATTTTTTTTATATTAGCATGAATATTAATGATACAATGTCACAGGTCGAACTCAATAAGTCAATTATTCAACGTTATTTTGAAGCGTACAATAACAAAAATGAAGCAATATTTGACGATATAATATCTCCGGATTGGAGCGACCACACGGGCCCTCCTGGGAGAGGAATTGATGTTGCCAAGACTGACCTCAAGTTTTCTTTAAGTAAATTTGATGACTTCCATTATACCATTGAAGAAATGATTGCGTCAGCAGCATATCCAGATCTTGTAGGTACATACTGGAAAGGATCATTGACACCAAATAAAACCACATCTGAGACTCTGAAGAGTAGTAAAATAATTAATTACAGGGGAATGAGCATATATCGTCTTCAAAATGGAAAAATGGCAGAAATGTGGCATGTAATTGAGGATTGGCCATTAGAAATAGTGCCGCCTGAGCCTTCTCCTTCTTCGCTGTAATCGAAGGTTGGCCATTCAAGAATACAAGAAGAGAGAGGAGAGGTATATGACTAATGCTTATAATTCTGTTAAAATTGGCCCACTTGCCTGTACAAGTGTATTGTTGTCAGATCTAGTATTAAGAAATAAACGATTCTACTCCCTAGCTAGCCTGTGCCATGATATATTTAAGCAGCATTGTCTGATAGAATATATTCTACTACAACATTCCACAATAGGATACAACGGATAGTTGCCAAATGCGTATGACACTCCCAATATTGTTCTGGATCATTATCTTACATGCTTTCTGTATTATGTCATTTTTGTGTATAGTTTTAACTTGGGTTGTCATTATGCGAGAAACAGGAATGGAATCGAGGCTACTCAACCGGCTTCTCCTTACCTAGGAATATGTACACAAACATATGTTAAGAAAGTTTAACCTTGAGTTGCGGGCGACCTAAAGACAATATGAAAAATAGGTTTTCATCAACCTTTACTGAAATGTTAAAACAGGTCATTGCGAGTATTCAAACTGATGACGCGCAGTATCTGGTTCACTAAATGTTCCATATAATGCCGTAATTTTCATGGTAGCTTGCTCTGAACTGTCTGAAGTAGCAGTAACGTCAGCTGGATGATCTGCATACATCGTGACCAAGCTAGCAGCTGTGAATTCTTCATCAGCACTTGGAGCACCATATGGGTCTGAGCACAATTTTGCCTCATTTTTGATGAAATAGTTTCTCTCCATCCCTTTGCGGAACAATATATGGCAGAGTTTTAAGTAGAGCCAATAACTAATCCTATGCCGTTTCTGACACATCAATCATATCCGATGGCTCTACAACCATGCCATTTCGATTCTGAATGAGTCAGCTGTCTTAAGACTTACTCTCTTACCAGTTTGCTTGTCTGTGGAATTTGTAGTCATCATGGAAGATACCTTGTCCTCTTTACCAACAATATGGTCTATTGTATTTCGAGGATCCGAAAGTTTTGAAAGAACTGACCAAAATATTGCTTGAATCCTTCACTTCCCTGTGGAACCTGACGATTGTGTTATCTTAGGTCTAGAGCATAGTATCTATCTATCAACAGACGCCATATCATATCTATTGGATGCAATTTTCTACAAAGTTAAGCACAAATGCTTTCTTTTCGATGCTTGATTGAGTTCTTTGATTCGTAGTGGATGTATGTGAATATTTTATTTATTGTTGATAGTTTTGTCAACAAGTCAGTTCCGCATTACCTCACATCAGTAACTATGCCACCATGTCAAATGGTCTGGAATTATAATATAGGTTACACCTCAAGTACTAATGAGGCTACGATTGTGGTGTGAGGGAGTTTGAAAGGTCACCACTGGGGTAAGTCTATACTGGGCCAACCTTCAGTCTGAATTCTATGGTTTCTCAGATAACTCAAATACGAAGCCTGTAGCGTCTAGCTACCCTTGCTCCACGATGTGCGAATGGAACCGCCGGATCACTATTCGTTGCCTTTGACATTGTTCGCAGTGCGTTATGCCATTATGATTTTCGAAGATACCTCTAGTGACCCTCTTGGGAGCGATATTGCGAAAGCTGCGATCCTATTGTCGCTGAGAATCTGTGGCCTGGGTATTATTCTTCACTGGTAAAAGTGAATCAATAAAACCCTTGAATTGCTCATCAGAATGTGAATATCTTGTTTTTTCCCATACTCTCACAAATTTTGGTATTGTCATTATCGTTTCCATGAGTGTTTTCCAGCGATTCCAAACTACATTATCTATGCTATTTTCTCCCTTGAGGTGATACACATATTCAAATAGATCGAGAAACGCCATTATTGCATAGTATTCTGATGGTTTGTTTACTAAGGCAAAACGTTCGGCGTAGATAGGACTTTCTGCTGCTAGTTTGGTAAAATCTTCTGTGTTTTGAAGTCTGAGTCTAATTTCAGTTAATCTTTCATAGATTTGTTGTTCGTTTAGGGTCTTTAGATTATCCATTTGTTGTTCAGTTTGCTTTTGGATACTTTTCCTTGCAGACGAGAAACTTATCAATGCCATAACAAGAAGTCCTGACGTGACAGCTATAGAAAGTAACGGAATATATGACACCATTGGGTCGGCCATATACTTTCAGAATAGATATGAGGATATACCTTATTTGTATTGACAATTTTTCACAGTCAACTACTCCTTATATGTGCTTCAAGACTTAGTAGATAAGTAAACCGCCTTTAAGCAGAGCCATCATTATTCAAAGCGCACGAAAATTCTTATGAATGGCAGCAGGCATCATATGCCCAGATTGCTGCGACCGTTTTTTGCCATATCCATGAACGTAGATCTCTTGTTAGAAAAGTACGTTGAATCGTAGATCTAAAGTCCTGCTGCAAAACAAATTTCTTCTTCTGTTACTACCGTCGGCCTTTGTGTCTCGTTTTATAAGACACAATGATGTCAAATATCGTAGCAAGTGGTTTCTGATATTCAATACAATGCTGATGACGATGATGAAAGGACAAAGATAATGCAAGAAATACTCGAATCATCAAAGGAAGGCTTAACAAAGCAACAGATGCTTGATAGTTCTGGATTATCATACCAACAGCTAAGGGAGATAACTGCAGAGCTAGCTGACAAGATGTTTCTAAGATACATTGAGCCGGATGAGATGTATATCACTACGGACAATGGGATCAAA
>JALZGI010000276.1 GCA_030861105.1 Thermoproteota archaeon | reverse complement strand
ACAACCTCTTGCAGCCGAGTTTCGTTCGTTCTAATGAAAATATTCCAGCACCTATGATCAGTAGTTCAACAGATAACAAATAACCGGAAGAAACAAGATTCTTTCCGAGGATCATCTCAATAATTCTGTCTCAATCCTCTCTACAAGTTCCTTGATTTGAATGTCCTTTGAGTATATACAACTAACATCTAACGATGGAAATTGCTCTCTTAAGGAATTGTGATCTAGATCGCTAAGAAAACATACCCTGACCTTTCTATCTAACTCTTTTATTTTATCATATAATTGTAGACCACTAACCTTGGGCATTTCAATATCTAAGAGCACCAGGTCGTATGAATTTGACTTGAAGTTAGAGAGTGCATCTGCGCTGTCATTAAGTGTTCTAACCTCAAACAAACCAGCGTCTTCTAGGCAAAGAGCAAAGGAATTGGTAACACCCGGATCATCATCCACAATTAATATTCTTGACTTTTTCCTATCTTTTTTTGTTGTAGGTGGTGGCGGTGAGATATATGTTAATTTTAAAACCATCGGCTAATGGGTTAAGATCACTAAATTGCTATTTGGTAAAATGCTATATCTGTTATCTTCTTTGAGCGCCTCGCACAGAAAATATCAGGGTATCGGTCTTGGCAATATTTTATGCCCATTCGGTGTATATGTCTAGCGTTCATTCTCCTCCAACTTCCTCGTTTATCTTCTGCAGTATTTCTCACCCACAGAATAATGCGATTGGCCCTACTACAATTGTGGAATATGCTCTCAGACATAAGTTACGACAAATCAATGGGGAAACGGAGCTAGCTCAAATGCAATTGAGAATTATAAGCAATGAATATTAGCAGGGAGAGCCGGAGAGCGGGTATCTCTCAAACATGCCAATACTGTTGCTCGCTTTTGCACATACCGTCTGACTCTCCAGGTTTTGCTATTATCATGACCTTTATCCTTTTTTTACGGAATTCGGTTAGTAATTGTCGTATCATACCTAAATAAAAGATTAAGATATTATCATACAAATACGGGAAGAATTACAACTACGCGCCACCATTTCTCTCATTTGTATTAAAAAGTATAGCAGATGATAAGACATTGACTCTTCAACGCTATTGCAGTTTCTGACAAAAACAGGCAAATCTTATTAAAAGCTTCAACTGGACGACAAAGCAATACCAATTTGGGATGGCTAGTTTGCAACAGGCCCAGTTAATTATGAGACATAAGACCTCATATTCTACTTACTTTGTTAGGAAGAGTAGTCTATGAATCACAAACGTTAATAAACAAAGCACTTGACTACTGTTAGAAACAGAGGGCGAGAGTCTGTTCAAATATCTGTTTCCACTGCGTCTGAACCTAGAGAGCAAGAAACAATGTTGTTAATTGATGCATTAATAGACGACCACCAAATCAGAGATATCCTTACCAAATCGCCTGCTGTTCGCTCTGAGAATACTTCAGAGATATCGTCGTTAGCCCCGCGAACAATGTGATTGATTTCACACGTTTATCTTAACAGTTCAATTTCTAACTTTTCTAAAAGCACTTTAATTGCAATTGGCTTTGGAAGAAAGCATTTCGTTTTAAGCATGGGAAATTGTTTTCTTAACGCTCTGTCTTCTATGCTAAATGCACTAACAAAACAAACTTTGATGTGCTTATCCTTTTTTTGTATTCCATTATAGAGTTCAAAGCCGTTCATACCTGGCATTCTAATATCTAAGAGAGCAAGATCGTAGAAATTTGATCTAAATTGCGATAAGGCAACAATAGGATCATTGTAGGTATAGACTTCGTATAACCCGCTATCTTCTAAAGCAAGTGTAAAGGTTTCGGTAATGTCTGGCTCATCGTCTACCAAGAGAACCCTCTTTTTCCTCGTTATTAGGTTCACAATGCTCGATGCTCCTTTACGAAGTAATACGTCATCTACTCATTTAAACAATGTTAGAGAAAATTCTTCGTACTTCCCTATGCACATTGTTGTTCCTGCGGCTCCTGAAACATTCGAAAGTATGAAAAGAATAACTGGTAAAATATTTAGCAATAATGTAAATGATCTATATGACGATTAGATAACAAAATGAAAACCTTCCTGTCTAATAATGGTGAGATATCCGCTGTCGCTGTTGTTACTGTTTTAGCTGTGGAAGATGATGTCAAGGACCGCATACATACATGCGTGTCCTCCGGTTATATAAGCATGCTAACTACACATGAATATCGTCGAAGCGGGTCTCGAAATATCAGTGGTATAGTTCGACATCGTCTACGACTGAGGACTACGTAGGGTTATAC
>JALZGI010000226.1 GCA_030861105.1 Thermoproteota archaeon | reverse complement strand
GTATAAGACCTGCAACATAAAGACTTAGCCCTGCCAGGTGCAGACCTCTGCTTAGAGGATTTTTATGAGTACTTTTAATTGCCTTATAGATGCTCAGTTTCATGTGTAAAATTCTCGTCATTTATGGAATAAAAACCATCTAGTATCAGCTTTCCTGGGTTACTCGAGTACTAAAGACGAGATCGTGCGGGAGGATGCACAGAAAACAATAGCCTTCTTAAGGAATTTTTATTCCTGCCATTGTTTGCTCTCCTATCTTGTTCCAACACGGCCAAGCCATCTAAGGTGGCTGAAAATAGCTCCTTATACCAGAAGAAGAGCCTACGCTTTCTATGCCGTTCGATTTGTCCCTTTAGAAGCAACCCATCGATTAGCTCGCAAACAATGCAAACATTAAGTCCTAATCTTCGAGAGATGGTTTTTTGAGTTCTTGACTTTGCTTTAACACAATCAATTAACTTGAGCTCATATCGGTTGAGTATAGACTTGCTCTCTGAATCAGTGAAGTAGTTCTCTTCCGATTCTTCCTTAGTACCGCATTTCTCGCTACCTTCTGGCATCCAGAAACAAGTTAGATAAAATCCTGAATCATATTTATTATTATCTGGTAATCAAGTGTTCGAGGTGTTAGAGTGACACTAGATGTAAAACCCAACTTAAGCCCCGAATCGGGCGGCATACTTGATCTGAGTATTTGTGCTTAGCATATGATGTCCAGCTACAACCCTTTTTTAGTTTGTTTGCACTACCCTCTCTATGTCCAATAGTGACACGACTAAGCTAGAAAATACTACATATAACATCCTTGCAGCACTTGGAAGGGATGCAGACTTCCTGTATGACACGATCCATACATATATACAAGATGCACAAAAGGCGAATAGGTCCGATTTGGTTGATATGTGGAACCAAATCAAACAGGATAGGCAAAGGCATCTGCAGATGCTAAGACAAGCCCTGGAAAAGGAAGCAAAGCAAGATAAACTGAGCAAGTAGATTACAGTGAAAGTATAGGTTCAATGTCTGTACTCTATACCACTTATTTCTTGTATTTTTTGACAAGTCAACAAAAATTGAAAGATAAACCTATGATTTGTGAATAGTTACCTTCCTGCGTTTGGTAAGCCGATTTCTTTATGCTAATTCCCTTCAATAATTATTTTGCCACGCATTGTATCTGGGTGCAAAGAGCAATAGTATTCAAAGGTCCCCGCAGCCCTGGATGCTATCGCAGTCGTAAATGATTGTTCAGTTGATAGGTAAGCGGTGTTGATGTTTAGCTCGTCCACAATGAAATCATGTCTCCTAAAATCCTTATTCAGTATCGAAACTTTCTTGGGAATATCTACATTGGCATGAATATCTGGATTTGTCCTATTAAATACATCATTCTCAGCAACCAGCAAGACACCTTCCACGTTTTGTACATTTGATTCCTCTGGAGCATTTAGTAAATTTCCAATTCCCCACAACGCACCAACCACGGTAAATGAAATTGCCACTATTGCAATTATATTATTGCGCCACATAATTTCTTGAAGTTAAGACACGAGCAGTTCTTTGCATAGACTCATTGCTATTTTGGTCCCCAGGATTAACTTCAAGATCTCTAAAGGCTATCCCTTACAAAGTCTATTTCATTTCATCTCGTGACAAGTCCTGCTTTTCTACCCATAGCTTGTATATCTTTTTCTCAAATCGTCGCGTAGTTTAGACGCCAATCTTTCAGAAACTCTTTTCTGAGTATCATCAGGGCCGGCCAAGTTTTGGTCTGTGTATACAAATGGACCGTATGCATAACTTTTGCCGACCGAAGGTTTGACCGTTTCCAGAGAGCCAAGTATGGAGTTGAAACGGGCATTAATTTGAGCTTCTTTGGCAGCCGCGTATGTATGTTGTTCATCTGTTAATTCCTTTAGTATATTAACCATTACCGATGGATCAAGTTTTCTGTAGCCAAACGGGGCAATACCGCTACTCAACCTTCTTTCGATTCTGGTGGAATCGATATCTACTTTTGACCCAAGAACCATCGGAAGAGGCTTGTAAATGGAATCAATTTTTAGTTGCCAAACTTCATCTGTACTTGAGACGGTGGCATCAAAAAACCCGTCTTTGTGGGAATTGGTTGATATAATGAAATTCCAGTTTTTTGGATTTGAAGAGTATCTCTCAAAGAGATATCTTGCAAGTGTGCTGTCCTCTAAGATTTCCATAATATAACAAAAGTGTTAAACCATAGGGCAATATTTAGTTTCTCGATAAGTATTGGAAAACTCAGCTCATGAGCGTCATTGAGATTCAGAGGCAATAACCTTAAGTGTAACAATTATAACTTCAAAGAACAGATAACGAGGACAGAAAAATTTCATGAGCTTTGAGAAAAATCAGCAGAAGAGGTACGTCCGTTCTCCCATTCTCCCAGGAGAACATCTAGCGTACATTGAAGAATTTGATAGCGGGAAAAATACTTATATTGATAATGGCTCAGTCCGTTCAACTACAGTCGGAACGAAGGTGTACGATTTTAGAAATAGAACGGTTAAAATTGACCAGAAGAATTCCCCTATGCTACCAAAGATTGGGGATGTCCTGGTTGGATTTGTGGAAATGCTATTCGGTAGTATGCTGTCAATTAGGGTTCTGTTCATAAACGATAAAAAGTCATCCTCAGGATTCTCCGCGATTACTTCTGCTAGAGTTAGCATAAGCGGAGGATGGGGCCGCGAAAGAGGAGACCGGCGAGGAGGAAGGGTTGTTTTCAGGGTAGGAGACATTATTCGAGGTCGAGTTGTCAGCTTATTGAATTCAACCATTCATATTGTAATAGATGAAAAAGAATTTGGTGTTCTCTATACTCTGTGTTTTAACTGTGGAGGAGATACAGTACGCGTGAATAATAGTACAATAAAGTGCATTGAATGCGGTTTACACGAAGAAAGAAAATTGACAAATGATTATGGCAAAGAAACCTTCGGGATAATCCATAAGACAGGAAGTAATTAAGTCTCATAAACATGGAGACGCAAAGGGTCGCATTTCAAGGCGAACCTGGAGCTTACAGCGAGATGGCAGCATCGGATTATTTTCCGAGAGCCAAGTTCCTTCCCGCAAAATCTATTCAAAGTGTATTCGAAATACTAGAATCTGGTAAATCGGACTTTGCGGTGGTTCCCATCGAAAATTCCATTGAAGGAAGTATCAACGAAACCTATGATCTATTGTATAAGACTAGCACAGTGGTGTTTGGCGAGATATATCAGAGGATTCGACATTGTCTGATTGCCAACCCTGGCATTAGAGACTCGGGAATCAGGTGTGTCTATTCGCATCCCCAAGCTCTTGCACAGTGTCGAATGTACTTGCAAGAGAAAGGCCTAGAGCCTATTCCAACTTATGATACTGCTGGCGCAGTGAAACTGATAAAGAGAAAAAAAATGATGGATGCTGCGGCTATTGCGAGCAAACGTGCTGCAAATCTCTATGGAATGAAAATTTTGGACGAGAGTGTTGAAGATAAAAAAAATAACTATACAAGATTTCTTATTTTGTCAAAGGAGCAGTCCAAACCAACTGGGCACGATGGAACATCGATAATATTTTCTGTCCGGCATATCCCCGGCGCACTTTACGGGATTTTGGAAGAATTTGCCAGGAGAAAGATCAACCTTACCAAAATTGAATCGCGTCCCACAAAAGAGGTACCGTGGGAATATAATTTTTATGTGGACTTTGAAGGACACAGCCACGATAAAGAAATAAAGGAACTAATTAAGGCGATAAAAAGAAAAACATTGTTTATTAAAATCTTAGGTTCATATAAAAGAGGCAAATTTTACTAACCATCAGCCCCTGAGCCTCAAACTCAACCCCGTAATTATTACACCTGTTACCACTAACATTATCTGTCCGCTAAAAGCAATTGGATTGCCCTTAGTATATGCACTACCCTCTATAGCTAACTGAGAATTACCAGTATTTCTGACTGTAATTTTATGTTCTCCATCTTTTTTGGCAACAACAACATGATGGAAATCAGAGAGATCATTTCCCGACTTGATCGCCCTACCATCTGGATCAGTAATAGTAACACTAAATACTGAACCTGTTACAGTAATATTTGCGGTATTGCCGACATTCATGTTAGGTGTCAATATATCAGTGGCACTTGGCTGCACCGTGTTTCCTATTGGGACTTCAACTGGAACACTGTTATAAAAAGCAGATAGGGCACCGACGACTATAAAGACAACACCAGCAAAAAAGAGTACATAGAAGGTCTTCCTCCGTCTTGAGAATGTCATTTCTGAAATGCCTTATTTGAATCGATATAAAAACAAGTTGAGAATGCTTCAATTAACTGGTGGAGGATAGTAATTATTGGCAGATTCAACGCTGATTCGCAGTCTATGGCGC
>JALZGI010000224.1 GCA_030861105.1 Thermoproteota archaeon | reverse complement strand
CTATAAGACGGTGGTAATAGTAAGATCCATCCTATTTAGCGTTATAGTTGCGTCCTTTAGAACGTAACTTTTATTAAATCTAATAAGTGAGGTCCCAGATATTGCGGCTCAAGCCGATTTGCAGCCTTGGGGTCGGAAGTCAGGTCAGGTCAGGATCTTTACCAAAATACAAGCTACAAACGCTTATAATCCTACCTTACGTGTACTTTTGTTAAAGGATTTTGAATATTAGAGAAGGATTAACGTTTGATGATGTGCTTTTGGTTCCTAAGAGATCTCCAATTGTTTCGAGATCCCAGACCGACTTAAAAACGAGGCTTTCTCGCAATATAATGTTAAATATTCCACTTGTTAGCGCCAATATGGATACTATTACCGAATTTGAGATGGCTATTGCACTAGCAAGGGAAGGCGGCATAGGTATTATTCATAGATTCATGACAATCGACGATCAAGTGGAACAGGTTCTGAGGGTAAAGCGTTCAGAGTCCGTTGTGATTGAACAGCCCTACACTATTAGGTCAACCCTAACAGTAGACGATGCAAACAAAAGCATGAATGAATACGGAATTTCTGGCCTGATAGTGGAGGACGAGGAAAAAAAGCTTGTTGGAATAATCACTAGGAGAGATATTACATTTGAAAAAGATCGTACACTTAAAGTCTGCGAGCTTATGAGCAAAGACGTTATTACCGCCAATCCTGGTATTACGACCGATGAAGCCAAGGAGATACTGCATAAGCATAGAATCGAAAAGTTGCCTGTAATCGATGATAATAGAAACATAATAGGGCTTATTACAAGCAAGGATATTTTGAAAATGGAAAAATACCCATATGCATCCAAAGACAAGAAGGGTCGGCTTTTAGTTGGAGCAGCTGTTGGAGTAAAGGGTGATTTTTTGGAGCGGACAGAGTCTTTGTTAGAGGCTGGTGCCGATACAATCATAGTAGACATTGCTCATGGTCATAGCGACAACGCCCTCAATGCTGTACATTTTATCAAGAAAGCATTCCCGATGTGTGAACTCATAGCGGGAAATGTTGCAACTGGAGAAGGCGCAAGAGACTTAATTAAAGCTGGAGTCGATGCAGTAAAAGTTGGAGTTGGCTCTGGTTCCATATGTATTACGCGAGTAGTTACAGGATCTGGGGTTCCGCAGTTAACAGCAGTGATTGACAGTGTAAGGGTCGCCAAAGAGTACGATATACCAGTCATATCCGATGGAGGAATCAGAACATCAGGGGACGCCACAAAGGCATTAGCCGCTGGCGCTTCTACCGTGATGGTCGGAAGTCTATTGGGAGGTACCGACGAAAGCCCAGGAAAAACATTAGTAAAAAATGGGAAAAAGTTTAAAATGTACAGGGGAATGGCTTCCTTTTACGCTTCCTTGGGAAGAAAATACCGCGAAGACGGCCAACACATCGTCGACTCACAAGATTTGAATGATTACGTTCCTGAAGGTGTTGAAGCGATGGTCCCATATAAGGGAAGCGTGGTAGAAATTATAAGGCAACTCGCCGGAGGTCTGCGTTCTGGTCTAAGTTATTGTGGCGCAAAAACGATTTTAGAGATGCAACGTAATGCTGATTTCATAAAGATGTCAACAGCAGGTTTCGAGGAAAGTAACCCTCACGATGTGGATGTGATGTAATGTGATCGATATATATCGCTTGAATAGGCCGAGAAGTTACTAACCCTAACATTGGTCATTCACATCTGATCTTTTTCTATAGAAACCATCTGAGTAGGTTCTGTTGACGGCTTACTTCATTTAATGGATATATCGACAATTTCTGGTCTTGATGCAGGAGAATTCTTGCCAGTTTGGCAGATCAAATCTGAATTCTTAACAAATAATGCACAGGCCTTGTATTCATCATTTACTTTTATGGTGACGTTGGGAAATGTTGAGATGTACTCTATTACCATAGATTTATCGATGTTTAGCGAACTCAGGTAGGTTTTGCTATCATCAAATAACTTTGATTTTGTTATACCATTTACGGTTACGAGCGTTATAACGTCTCCGCTCTTGGGATTGAGACCGTCTACTGTCATAATTACCTTAAAAATATCATGTCTCTCCTTGGCAATTGCACTGCTTTGGCCCTCAACTTCACCATCCTTTAACATAAAAATAAGAGAGGATATGCAGATGGCTATGAATGCCATTCCAAAGATTATGGCGGAGAGAGAAAACGTATTTCCTGTCGTAATCGATCCAGGGCTAACATCCCTATTAAGAATATCAAAGTTAATTACATAAATACTAAGATATTCCTAGATTTCGGGCTATTACGTTAGATATTCTGCGTACATCGTTCTGGGTGGAAGCTTAGTATTAACTCCCTCATGATTGCCTCTAATAAAATTTAGATTAGGTGAATGACTATCCTATGTCATGTCAGGAATTTCCTTTTAATAAGACCTTGACTGCTTCTTTGAATTCTATGGTATTCAGTGGCTGAATATCTGAGATCCTTAAATTCTGCTCAACATGTTTAGGATCTTTCTGACCTATTAATGGTGCAATAACCGATGGACTGGAACGAACGATCTGAACAAGTTTACTTACCTGGTCTGTCAC
>JALZGI010000593.1 GCA_030861105.1 Thermoproteota archaeon | reverse complement strand
AAGTCAATCGCATTTCGAAGTTTGCCCACATGAGCTGGAGATGAAGTTCTGTCTATACGTTGTAGTAGATCTTTCGGTATAGGCAGTTTGTACTTATTGATAGCACTCATATTGGTTGTCACTTTTTGTTTTGTATTTGTTGTTTGTTCTGGGACGTTGTACAGACGTGAAGTATTCCAAGCGCTGCTGCCTCCTGTGAATTGCTTCTGAGCTGTCATTGAAGTCTGAATTATATTTAGAACCATAGATGAAATGGTTTGAAACAGATTCTCTTGTATATCCTTATACACATTACTGCCTTTTACATCATGATATTAATATCTATCTGCTGAACGAGAAAAAAAGAGTTATTAGGCACTAGGTCCAGCAATAGTGAAGCCTTTATTACATGTGTATTCCATCGTTGATTGTTTATTGAAATACACCATTAACAGACAGATAAGTTCTGGTTCATTTGAAACCATATACAAGATACTAAACGAGGAAGATAACAAGATTTATGCATTAAAAGATTTGACAAACATTGACACAGTCAGCAAGGAACGCTTTGAAAGAGAGGTAAAGATACTATCAGAATTAGACCATCCAAATATTGTCAAGATATTTTATTGGAATGTTGGCGGAGATGCACCAAAGTTTGCACCATATTATATAATGGAATACTTAGGTGGGGGGTTCTCTTAAGAACTATATGGCTGAAAAATTCGATAGCGATGAAAATATTACTTTGACATAGACTGGGCTATTAAGACTATAATCTTGCCAATATGTAACGCTTTGGCTCTCGTACATAACTTAAATGTATATCACAGAGACTTGAAGCCAAGTAGTATCATGTTTACAGATGCCACGAGATCAGCAGTTAAAATTGCTGATTGGGGACTCGTAAAGATTGAAGAACCTTTGGCAGCCAAACATGATGTTAGTTCCGCTGCTCCTATCCTTACTACTAACTACTCTTCTACTTCTACTTCTACTATTACTTCGACAATTACAACAACAGATATCGACAGAAAATCATTAGAATTAACCACTGTGGTAAGTGAGGGAAATATATGTGGTACTCCTTACAACTGTTCTCCAGAACAATGGTTTGCAACAGTGGATGATAATGATAAAATAAATGATGGTCGAGCAGACATCTTTTCTCTTGGAATCATTTCCTATGAAATGCTAACAAGGAGACGCCCCCCACCCTATGATCCAAATAAACCTAATATGAGCAGAAAGAAGGTAGAGCCTCCCTCTATCTATAATCACTTAATATCACCACAATTGGATCAATGTATTTTAAAGATGGTGATCTAAGCCCAGAGAACAGACACCAATCAATACGAGACTTAATATTTGACTTGAAACCTTATCTAACTGATAAATCACCAACATAACGCGGGTAAAGAAACTAAAACATATCAAGGATAGGATACGGACTTTGTTGATGGTAAGAGAAATAAAGTTAAAAAAAAAGGAATGAACCTGGACTAAAAATAAACTAGATGGTATGACAACCCATTATATAATATGAAATCTATTGTATTTTATCCAAGGGTTTGCTATTCGAGTTTGTCGTTAGCATAATTGTCAGGTTTTCTGCAAGTATCTTCAAATGGTTAGACCAGAATATGTTGGTTTATATTTTCACTACCGCGAAAAGTTTTGAATATGCAATAGTATTTTGCTGTGCAATACTTTTTTTATTGATTACTGTATACATCACATTAAGACAAGCAAGGAAGTTACCCAAGTCGTATATTGTCGAAGTATTTGATCTATATGGGCGGAAGGTAACACCCGATGGTCTAAGACTTGCTTTTAAGACTTATGACGCAGCTGAAAGTTATGCTCAGTTCTATCGTGACAGCCACAACGGGCAGTACAGGTTTCGAGTGATTGGAGTTAAAGATTAAAGATTAAAAAGTCCGTGATCACCTTTTATTTTGGCAAAACTTTCCCAGGACTTCGGTGAGCTATTTTCCTAGTAGCCACGGTTCGAGCCGCTGATATTCCTACCAGTACGAGTCCCCCAATAATCGAAATTATACCAAATGTTGATTCTGAGATCAATTCATGAACCTCTCAATATCGAACTATGGTACATAATTTTATGTTTCTATCCTATCTAGTCTTTTTTGTTTTAGCATTTACTATGGCTAGTCCATACTGTAAAAGGTATTTCTCATCTTTAAAGCCAGTTGATTTGTAGTAATACTTATTGACAATAAATGAAATGAACATCCAAATTGCAAAATTTACTATGATCGAAAATAGAAAACCATAGTAATAGGTCATTATTACACCAGTTATCGTACCTCCTATAAGAAAAGGGAGTTGTCGTTTGATGATTCTTTTTAGTGTTGCGTCCAATCGTATCTTCTCTCTTTACAATTGAACGACTTTGCTTATGAATGTGAGTATAAAAATCCCGTGAGTCCAGTCGTGATTATGGATTTGCTAGTGTTATCCCCCGAGATAAATCAATCACCCTGATAAACGAACTAATATATCGTTACCTGACGCAATTGATTATAGAAATAGCAAATCTGTAACAGCCTCTTTTTTGTCAATCCTCTCAATGAGTATAAGACAATGACGTTTTAAATGCAAAGTTTTTACCTGCATAATGTGGTATAACTAACGGAAATAATATGTCAAGTGATGACACAGAAGAAGAAGCATCCTTCAGAGAAAGGTATGCTCAGGCGCTTCAAAAGAAAAAACAACAGGCCAGCAATTCTTACCGCGGGGATGATGAATTAATGGATGAAAGAAGAAGGGTAAACCAACAGGAGATGAGAACACCTGGTCGAAGAGGCGAAAAAATAAAGCAGGAGGAACTTAACAAAGAATTTGTTAGACGTAGTAAGGCAAAGGAAGATAGACGTTAGAACAGAAATATCTTGTCTTATATCTTCGAGTATACTTTATTAGGTTTTCATCAACCATTCTTATGAGCAAGATTACTTGATCTGTAAAACCATAGCTGAGTATAGCAGTTATGGGTACTCATTTGAACTAATCTCATTCCAGTAAGCCTTCTTATCTTATATAGTGACCTGACATCAGCATGAAAGTCATTCGTACTAAAGATCAGAAACTCCTTATCTTCATCTGTCAGATATTCAATGCCACAGTCTTTTGTAGAATCCAGAATGTCCCATATCCATTCTTCGCATTCATCTATTGGTAACGATATTGGTGGTCTCAGGTCCATGCTCAATTCTTTCCATACACTTTAACTGTATAGTACATACTGAACTCAAAGACGGATAGAAAGATCAAAGAGGTTCAGCTACAGTTCCACCAATGGGCCTTTTGCTTTTTGAAGGTGTGTGTCTTTCTGTTAGATATATCTTTAGTCCTGATAAGATATAGGATATTACAGAAGCAAATAATTCCATCATATGATATAACTGGTGAACATCCTATAATAGCCTCTGGGTAGATAAGATGGAAACATCATGAAAGCAGCATTTGTTTCCTGGTATGCTTCTTGGTTAATCTAAGTACGGTTTAGAATCTTGATTTGAAAATACTAGAGTAACACCACGTGTCTTGACGAGATAATGGATCCGAAGTCACAGATTGCCATAGTATACTTATTATTATGATTAATAATAGGTTCAGCTTTCATCAAGATAATATACTGCTTTCCACGTTTTTCGTACCGGGTATGAGTTTTTGGCGGTAGGAGTCATGAATATTAATACTGCCTACAGTCTGTCTTCTAAGGTTATATTCCGGTGACTTAAATAAGGTGCTGTGTTGAGTACTGATGAATAAGGTAATGACACTATAAACAATGCTAAATGATAAAAAAACAACGATAGCAAATTCAACTTCATGTTATGTCTTCCATAATAACAATAATTATACGGATATTATTACAGATCCTGAATCCGGTGAAGATATTTGCAGTAATTGTGGTATGGTTATAGCTGAAAAGTCTGAGGATACTGCCAATCCCGAATGGCGCGCATTTACAGGCGAAGAAAAAAGCGAGAAAGCAAGAACAGGGGCTCCGACCTCTCTAGCTAAATATGATCGAGGTCTTGCTACAATAATATCAAAAACAGGTAGGGATGCAAGTGGCCAGAAATTAGATGATGCGATGTATTCAACCTACAAACGATTAAGAACATGGGACAATAGAATTCTTCACAACAGTTCAGCAGATAAAAATCTGTCTCGAGCCTTTTCTCAACTTTACACATTGAAGGATAAACTTGGGCTCTCCGATGCAATAATTGAGAAAACGGCTTATGTCTATAGGAAAGCCGAGGAAAGAGGATTAGTTCGTGGTAGATCGATTTCAGCAATGATAACTGCAGCACTATACATAGCATGCAGAGAAACAGGAACACCTCGAACCCTCAAGGAAGTAGCGACGATTAGTAATACAAAACGCAAGAACCTAGCAACGTGTTATAGACTGTTAATATGTGAGTTTGATATTAGAGTGCCAACAGCAGACCCTATGAAATGTATTGTCAGGATTGCAAATAGAGCTAAGCTGTCAGAGAAAATAACACGTCAAGCCATGAATCTGATGACCCAAATTATTCAAAGAGGAATATCTGCTGGAAAAAATCCAATGAGTTTTGCAGCAACAGTACTTTATATTTCGTCCATTAGGGCCGGTGAAAGTATAACGCAGCTTCGTATTGCAAATGCTGCAGGGGTAACAGAAGTAACTATTAGAAATAGAATCAAGGAACTAAATAATATGGTTTGGCGATAGTATGCAAGGGTATTAGTGTCATGATTAGTGGTCGACGTGAAAGAGATCGGCAAACAAG
The DNA here is from genome assembly GCA_030861105.1 of Thermoproteota archaeon. GTDB lineage: Archaea > Thermoproteota > Nitrososphaeria > Nitrososphaerales > Nitrososphaeraceae > TH5893. The sequence goes on along the minus strand of JALZGI010000593.1, from coordinate 15,742 downwards.
ATGACATTTTCCCTCGCAAGGTAGTGAATCATCGTTCGTATTTCAGATGTCAATGAGGAAGAAAGTGTTCGTCAGCTAATACAGTCGACAGTTGAAAAATACGATCGCCTGTATAAACCGCTGATATTTTTGTCTCTTGTCCCTAACCATTGCTTGTTGAAATCCCACTTTGACCGAAGACTTAATCTGATAAATATGATTCGAACAACTAGCTATACGTCTTCCAAAAAGGTGAAATGTGATAAAGTGTGGGACGATGTTAATTGATCGAAGGCAACTGAGGAAACACAAACAGAAATACCACTTTTATCGAGTACTGTCTGCCGCTCCGATCTATTATATAGTAGAAAATTCATCTGTATGTATGGCTGGAACAGAACATCCTGAAAAATATGGCTGGTGGCTGAATGAACTTGATTCTCTTGGCATTAATACACAGAAGAAAAAAGGGATAAATAACCACAAAGAAGCTAGCGACTTAACAGAAGCAGTTAAACAAACACTTTACGAAGATTATCTTCAAGCTTATAGTGAAAGTAACCGATAATAAAGCTGCTTCTTAAAAAAAGAAGAAGATGTGCAACAATAAAAATGGCAGCAGATAACAAGAATATAGACAAGAAACAACGAGAGAAAAGAGAGTTTGAAGAATTCTTGGAAGTACTGCGCAAAGAAGAAACTCTTATAGAAAAATATTGTCGCACTATTCGAAATCAGCCGGCCTTTTTCGAAATGACATTTGAGGAATATGAAAGGGCCTGGGATGAAAGGAAGAAAATGCTGAAGGAAGAACAGGTTGATAATCATGCATTCAATAAGTTTTTCTCAGAGAAGCCCAAAGGTATGAGTAAGGCGGAATGGATTAAGCAGAAACGCAGAATGAAAAAAGATAGAATAGAACAGGAAAGGCAAATAAAACTTGACCGTAGATTAAAACTCAAAATGACTCCCATCCGTTTGTTTGAAGACCAAGTCGATAAGATTGGTTGTGAATGTGAAGCAGAGGGTATAAGACAAGGCATATTCTGCGATACATGTAAATTGATAACAAAGTTGAACAGTTACATGATGAAACTGTTCAAGGATTGTGCAGATGGGAGGTCACTCGCATTAAATTAAAAGTTAGGCAGTTTCGTTTTTCCATAGCAAATGTTCATAGTATCATGTTACACTATTACCCGGAAGGTTAAGTACATGTTTCGAGATATTCCAAGATAGGAGAAGATTCAATGGCAAGTCCCTTGTGTGAATTGTGTAATAAGAATGAGCGGTATCATATATGCAAAGAATCTAATAATCAGCATTTGTGCTTAACTTGCTTTAACAAACTTCATTTTGGCATTAATGCCCCACGAACAGGTAAATCAATGGTATATAACAAATGCTTTTTTTGTAATGTAGTGTTTGCAACCAATGCCAAAGGTAGTGTTTGTGATGAGTGTTCGATCGTAGTCACTTGGAAGTCAGGAATGGATTATCTAGCTGGGGTAAACAGAATCTCAGCGCTAATCAGGGAAAATAAATTAGATTCAAAATTGAGGAACGAAAACTATTGCATAGAAAATCTCGGTACACGAGCAACGCAAGTCATAATGGATGCAATAGATAGCGGTAGTCTGTTGCCAAAAAGGTAAATCAATTGGACTTGAATAACTAAGTATCTTTATCTTTAACCAATGATCTAATATAAAAACCGCTAAACGGTACGCTGCTAGCGCTGAGCAATGAGAGTTCTATCCAAGGGGGGCGTAACATGAAAGATATTACAGAGACAATCGTACCATCGAACCGATGTCAGAGTAACTGCTTATCTTGCTTGCACAATGATATGGTAATAGTCGTTTCAGTCAGTTGTTAATGTCGACCTTCATGTTGTTTAATGCTGTGTTGTTTAAGATCTTCTCGTGAAGTGAATGTTGCATTGCATGTCTCGCAACTAAAAGTCATCTTTTCTTCGGTAGAAGCTCCTTTCTTGCCTTCGTGTTCATTAATACTATGGTCTTTTAATTGCTCACGTGAATTAAAGACCTTGTTGCACGTTTCACATGTAAATGTTTGACTACTATTAGACACAATTATTGATATAGCACTAAACGCTTTTATAACTATCTCAGACTATCATTAAAGACTAAGCGGCACTAGTTTTAATATGATTTAATGATAAAAAGACGGTAGGTTTTGACTACCAGACAGCTAGGCTTGCAACTTCACCACTTAAGCCCGACGCCAATCGTGCAGGCTCCTACCCTAGTGGTCGGAAGAGTGTCTTCGAAGAGTTCCTTAAAAAAGATTATGCACTGTTTTACCTTTGTTTGTCTCACAAGGATAGCAATAATTTTAATCTCTCTGTGATATCATTATTGTTCACAGGTTTGTTGATAAAACAATCTGTTCCTAAATCATTAATGACATCTGAATCTGTTTCTCTGTAATAACTTAGGTCGGCAGCAGTCAAAAAACATATCTTTATTTTATTATCTCTACTCTTTATCCTTCTACATAACTCAAAACCATCCACTATTGGCATCTTAATGTCTAAAAGTGGCCAAATCATGTACTCCAGGTTTGAAAATAGATAGAGTCGATTCAGCATTATTGAAAGTATCAACTTTGAAAAACCCACTGTCCTCTAAAACTGCCTGTATGGTGACAGCTACGTCTGGTTCATCGTCAATCAGAAGTATTCTCCTTTTCTGGGCCTTTGACTTTGCCTGTGATGTGGTTATATTAAATCATCCACTGGATACTTGGAGAGAGTAAAAAAGGTATGGAGCAAATCTCTTTTCTATTGAGTGGATAATGGCACTTTTGCTAAAATCTTTATAAATTAAGAGACTTTACGCTACCCCAGAAATATCAAACTATCAAAAAGATTTTTTAGCTAGGAAACGTATGACGTCGGGGTTTGCTAATTAATAGTTTTCACATTATTATCATTATATAGAAATTATACTGCAATGTAGACATTGTGGATCCCGACGAGGATATTTCCTAAAGATGATGCATAGAGGATTCAGATTAAGGAGTACACATTTCTTTTGGGCTTCGTGGTCTTCCATCTTTAAAAACTATCTTTGGAAGGCAAGACATTGAAAATGATGCAGCCGCAAGCAATGTTGGTTCAAGTTGCTTTCCTATGTCTGTAAGTGTATATTCTATACGGATAGGATACTCAGAGACTATTTTTCTCTTTATTATTCCTAATTTCTGAAGCTCCTGCAATCTCTCTGTAAGGACTTTAGGTGTTAACTCCTTATTACTATCGAGAAATCTATTAAATTGTGTAGTACCTCTTAACATATCCCGCAGAATTAGGGCAGTCCATTTTTTTCCAATAATCCTGAAAGTAGCTTCTATAGGACATGTCTTTAGATACGGCGATTGATAGACGGCCTCTATTAAAGGGCTGGTAGCCTGTGTGCTCACGATGCTTCACTTTCCATTGTATACTGATTATTTATTTGATCACATTATACTTATAAACTCTCTTTTTAATAGTGGGTATGAATATGAAACTCTCTTTATGGAGTGGTACAAAGAATTCATTTACAGATTTGTTAGCCATAACGGAGTAACCCACAGTTATCAAGAACAGCACTCTTTAGTCCCTGTAAGCTAAAGACAAGGATAGTTGAGATAGCTAATCAAGGAAATGTTATCCAAGTGTCAAATTAAATAAATCCTTGTGTTTTACTTAAATATACTCCTTATATTGCCATTCAAATGATGAAGTTACAATTGTTAAAAGATCTCTTGGTTCATCAAACACCTCTTCTGATAATCACAATGACTTTGACATTAGGGCTGCTATTATTACTTCATCAACAATTTCTGAGCTCAGTGTTCTTTTCAGGATATTCATCTGCAGTAGTCCCAGAACTAACCTTTTTGAAAGGCGCTCTTGCAGACCATGGTCAAGAGATTACTCTTACAATACATAATTCAAGTTTTGGATCACTTTCATCGGGAGGAGGAAATCAAGTAAGCGTATTTACAAGTTATCAATTAAATGATGAATCTATTGCTGGCCAAACAATAAATGCTGTTATGGAGGTCTACGCCCCTAATGGCACGTTGATAAGAACGTCATCATATCCAAATGGGTTTATTGCCCAAAGCTCAGGTGGAGTGGAGGGGCTCGAAACCACAATTAGAGACCCAACAATACAAAGTGTAACTGCAAATGTAACATTTAGGAATTTAGACAAGACGGCTATGCTTTCAAATGATCTGAGAGTAAATTTGGACCTTGCCGGAGAGGGTACAACACCAACAACTACCTCTCAACTAACCGATCAGGAAGAGAGTGGGCTAGCAGGTGAAGATGAAGGTGAAGTTGGGGCTTCAGAGGAGGATAATGAAGGCGAAGAACAGGATGAAGGACAAGATCTTCCTTTGCCATTATTTGGATAAGTCCAATTTGGAATATTCATCAGGATAACTCAGCCTTTAAAGTTTTAGTGGTTACGCGGTTCTAGCAGTTGTCTATCATTACGTAGCTTTTTCTGCTTCTCCACTTTTTCCCAATATAAAAATGAGTACAATTGCTATTGCGGAAATACCAATTGCTACCAATCCTGCAGGAATCAATGATGAAGTCAAGGAATCTATATTAAATTTACCAAGTGGCTGAAGTGGGACATAGATATTAAAGGATGTCAGAGCAACTGCAATATTCTCTGCTTTATTTCTATCATCAATAGACACAGATCTGACAAATCTATTTATAATAATGTCAGCATCTAAGAGAGACAGTGGCGCCAACCTGCGCAGAGTATACAAACAAATGATTGTTAAACAAATAAGCGATTATTCTCTAGTATGCCTTCTACTGCTTCACTTAGTTCTATCCGCTCTCTTCACTCAACCTGTTTTTGCGACAGAACAGACTTCTAATTCAACCATAATTCATGGAGGAGGAACAGCCACCATTGGTTGCCCTGATGGATCGACTGTTGATACGGTTGTATCATTCGTTGCTGAACAGTTAGCAAATGGGACCATTGCAGGGAACTGGACGCTGGGCTCAACAGAAGGTATGAGTGTTTCAACTACTGGGTTTAGTCAAGGGCCTATATATCAGGGAAGCTTGTCTATGGAGCAGTTCAATATTCAGGGAGAAACCCTTAACCCACAAGAGGAAATAAATTTGTGCGCTTCTCCGCTGTTTGCGCCCATTTCGCTGGCAGGACAATGTGGACGAGATGTTATCATCGCTATTCAATTTCAGTCCAACGATCCTCTTGATACACCCAACTCATTTTCAGCAGATGTTGAATGCCAATATGTTTGAAACATCCTTCGAGAGAAGATCCAGATACAATTACTATAATTCTAGCAACTATAGGGTCTAGCTTTGATAGCAGGCCCTCTACAATACATTCCCATGAAATTAGATAATTTATCGGTCGTAATAGTAGGAGCAACTTTACTTACATTAACAACAACAACAGCAACAACAGCAGCAAATCAAATGCTGCTACCACTAGTACAACAAGAAGCAGTAGCACAGAATACTACTGTGACTAATCAGACTAATCAGACACAAGCTGCTATGGCGGCTCTTACACAAGCAGATCTCGAGTCAGTAGCAGATGATCTGACTGCAGCAACTGAAGCCCTGCTGACTAATGATACTACGGAAGCATATAATGCAGTGAATTCTATTGACCATGAACTGTTTGATACTGTTAATGACCAGGAGAGGAAAACATTAAGCCATTAATAGAGATATTCAACCATTACAAGATAATCTTGATAGCGCTCGTGATGCGTTAAGGAATAATGATACTGCAAATGCACTTCAGCTGCTAAACTCTACTGATGCAGAACTACTTAAAATAACTCCACAGCTTGTAGCTGAGGAATGACTATAAGAGGAAGAGGTTAAGAGGTAGAAGTAGATAAATGAATACTAAGACAAATTTAACAGATTTACTCTTTTTAATTGTGATGTAAAACTCATTACCAAAATAGGAGAAGTTTCAAATTCAGGCGTTCTAATCAGTGGGAGCACTTTTGATGTGATGAAGAGAGTAAACGATGGTTAAGACTTGAAATCTGAAGGATATAATGGTGTTTGTAATGGTGAACCATATTATAAAACTGAAGTATACAACATCTATGTCGTTGCTTTCCATATAGTCTGTGCTAGTTCTACAAGATCAATACATCAACAAGATCCAATATGGCAAAAATTCCGGGCCGACTTTACCGATGTATGCCATTTATTTTAATAATAATGGATCGATTACCAATAAAACTGATTACCAATAAAACATACAGGATAGGAAAATAGAAAAATAGAAAAAAGGGGTTTTATACTAAGTCTCCCTACTAGCGTAACTCTAGGTTGCCCTGATGAGGCGTTCCTCACGCACAACTTGCCGCTATATTAACTAGACTACTCTGAAGAGAACACCTAGTCTTACTGACTGCCCCCGCCGAAAATACCGCCTAATGCTTCACCTAGTTGTTCTAGTGGTCCCTGTTGGGTCTGGTTCTGTCCTCCTTGTCCTCCTCCAGTCTGGTTACCACCTGTCTGATTCTGCTGTTGCTGGCTCTGATTTTGTTGCTGAGAACTCATATTAGTAGTCTCTGTAGAAGTCTGTTCCTGCTCCAGGCCTCCCATAGTTGTAGCGTTGGGACTTTCAATATCAGTATTGCTTGCAATCGTCTCATTGCTGACCCCCGTAAGATTTTCTAGTTCTTGTGCAGTCCCAATGCCTGGCTGATTCTGCTGCTGTCCTCCAGTCTGGTTACCACCACCTGTCTGATTCTGCTGCTGGTTTTCTTGTTGTGCAAACGATAGGTCTGACAGGGAAGTTACTGAGACTACGAGTAATAGTCCTATTATGATTGAAGATCCCCGAAAGGAATAGTTTCTTGTGATATTCATTAATAAGACAATATAGATTGTTACAATATAAAAGTTCTTTTTGATACATAATAAAAAGTGTGAGAAAGTATACTTTGTTTGTATTTCAATTAAAGATGATCGTAGTTAAAATGCCTGTAGAGACAATGACTGAGACTTATAAGATATAAAACTTCCTTTTCTCTTTTAGGGCTCTTCTCATATCAAATGTGGAGTATCGCTAAATATGATATTTTCCACGTATAATGAGGTCAAACACCCGCAGGTTGACCTTGGGTATAACCATTTAATCTGGTTCTTGGTTCGGCTTCGGTTCTACTGCCATTGGTTGAGTCGCCTGCAGTTTAAATGACTAGGTGAGATATTTTCTATTTGCAGAATGGCATCTTAGTTTGACACAATCTCATCAAATTGAATTAAAAAGAGGCGGGCTGAGTTTAAGTCTCGTTATGGATTATTTATTACTGGGGTAGTAGCATTGGATCTACTAATTTAACAACTATTGTGTAAGAGACAGTAAATGTTGGTTACTCTTGCCGTGGAAATATAGATCTGAACCTGCAAACTCATCATTCGGTGTCTAATCCTTAATTAAGTATAAACCACTCCAGCTGCCTTGGTGACTTCTGCGACATTATGATATTGTTTGTCTTCTATATTTTGTAATGTTGATAATATATTCTGAATATCGGTGTTACTTTCTGATCTTTGTCGCACATGTTGGATTACCTTCTGCTTATCTGCTGGAAAATCAATATCTTTCAGCAGTTGGCCCAGAGCTACTGCTTTTGGATAGTCTTCTACATTTACTTCTTTTCTCTGACCCTCTACTCCTGCCTGTTCACTTACATTTTTCTCTATTTCTTGATTCTTATCTGACATTGTACAACTATACTCAAAATACTTTATAAATGGGCGAATTTAGGATCGCTTAAAAGTCAAGTAGAAACCTTTAAACTTGCTTTAAGTGATAGAGGAGAACTTGTAATAATAAGGGGTTATGATACTTCGTAAATCTTCATTACCATCAACACATGAATAAGGGTTAATAGTTAGCATTTAGCATACGTCCTAACGAGACCATCGCCTTCTACATCGATGTTTATACCATCGAGTTGGATTCCTCTGTACTTGGCATGGGCTACCATGGTTCGTGTCAAGCATGCCGCCAATTCACCTATACAACCCTCGCATACGGTGGGGCCCCCGCCCTTATCTTGAGAGTTGAACTGGAAAAATCATCTTTGCCTCGTATTAACTATCTCTTTCTGTATCTTGGCCACCGATAAGAAATTCTTTGGTGACAATCTAAAATGAAAGAGGGCCGGTCACATGTCTAGATAGCAAGAAATATGGCAGAAGATGTAAATGCTATTTTTTCACTCTAGAGAAAGATATTCTTTAAATGTTGTGAAATGCAACTAATAGCTATTCCAACTGAAAGAGTATACGAATAAAAGTCAGAGCGCAGAAATGTCTGTTGCTGTTATGTGAATTGTCTACGCAGACTCACAAAAAGTCTGTACTTCTTGATTAGAATCTTCTCCATAATTGATTGGGAATATACTTACGCATTACCGTATCCCGTAGTAGAGTATAGACCTATGTATTAAGTCTGACTCAAAGGAGTAAGACAACAATATACCACGGAGATACGTCATATGCATGTGTCCTACTCCATCATTCCTATTCCATAATTCCCTGATTTGATTCCTCTATTACATCTTATCTTGGAATCGCTTAATAGATTGTTTTACCATAGTACAGAAGTAAGCAGACGTTGAATATCGATAGCGATACCAAGCGTTTTCTCACCCGTAGGTTAAAGTGGGTTGGACTCTATCTGGGTATTAGTCTTATTTTAGTTGTGATACTGCCTGCTCCCTATGACCTGATCTCTGTTTTTGGTCTTTTTGTTCTGGTTAACTTTCTTAGAGTAAAGGGTGTCATTCTTAAGGGACAGGGGAGAAAGGGCGGGATAAAAGATTTGTTTGGTTCTCTCTTTCCTTCAATATCTTGCAACGATCGAGGCAGACCACTGAAGTATTATTGCATGCGTTGTGGGAAAGAGCATAGACAGATTGCATGCCCCAGTTGTGGCTCTAAAATGATAAGGGTAGGATAGGGTAGGTGTAAAATAAGGTTGATTACTTGCTATGAAAACAAACAAAACTGAAATAGTCGATCTTTAACGGTTACTCATGTTTTTAATACTATTTGTGTACGGATCCAATACCACATGAACACAACAGGAGACTCAACAGTAATCATCTGCACATTCATTGAGTCTCCTCCTGTGACATTCTAGAAGTAAGGTTAATAATCAGTTAATGGATTTCAGAAAAATAACAAAGGCGCCATATAATGAACTTGCATAATAGAAACAAAATAAGCGAATATTCAACAAACAATATGGATCTGATTTTTAGACGAACTATAAAATACACCGTGCACAGGGTTAAAATTATCTCGTTACTATTCATACAATCAAGAGATTAGTTTTAGACTTTTTTAGCATTGGACTTAATAATTTCATATGCATTCTCTGCTGCCTCTATCTTGGGGATTTGAATAACAAAGATATTCTGATCTTTACCAGAATATTCCTTCTGAGGGGCAATAGCTATGAGTCCAGTTTTTGATAAAGCCTCAAAAAATTCTAACATATCATTGGCAAATACTAGAAAATATTCTTCCCTATTCAGGTCCAAAAACTTCATCTGAATGTCAACAAAAACATGAGTGCCATCATGAAAAATATTAAGCAAGGTATCAATGGCCAGCTTTTTGCCATATATGCTTTTAATTATGTCGTCATATTTTTTTGGATTTACATATATACATGGAACTTTACTTTCATTATAGTCCAATAAACCGGTGCCTTCTTTGTGTAAATTTTCGAAGAAGTCCTTAATTGTATGAAATTTTCGTTTACTCTGCACTATTTAAATTGTAAGCTCCCAAGGTATTATTACTTACCCCAATGAAATAGGTCAAGTTAAATTCTACATTCAATACACTATCATTTTATCTGGCTAACAAATTCAAAAAATATGGTCTGAGACAGACCATCTCCGGTAACTATCTTTAAAATGTTGCAGTAGTGATATAGGCCTGATAATTAGGACAATAATAGTCATACAGCATCACAGGTTTGGTAGTCCAGGTTTAAGTCTTAATTCTCTTTTTCACATGAGAATAGAATTTGTGCGAGCCGCCTATAACATGATTTAAAGACCAAATATTACAATTGACGACATAACAGCACGAATATTATTGTAAGTTACGTACTGATTCAAAGAAGTTTCTTCCTTTTTCGTCTAACCCAAAATGATAATAGTATATCTTAATCTTATAAGTATAGGATAAAAAGGGGCATGCAGGTAGACGAAAACTGTGGTAGATTTTTTGCTGCCAATTATTGGCTTTGCAGCAACATGTTTTGCAGTTTCAAGTACCATTCCTCAAATTTCAAAAGCATTAAAAACAAAGAAGTCAGATGATGTATCAATACGATTCATAATAGTTTTAATCATTGGTCTTTTATTATGGGTTGTTTATGGAGTTGGTAAAGACGATATTGTATTAATCATAGGTAACTCTACCGCAGTAGCCTTGAATACCCTCATGTTATATTTAAAAGTAAAATATTCCAGAAAACCGTTAAGCGAAGAATAAGAATCGATTGTTATAATGTTGCCTACATATACAAGGGTATAGAACTATTTTTCACGATAACAGATATGTGAGAGGCTGCAAAAACGACCTAATTTTAGATATTCTACCGTTGTTCCTGAGTAGAGACCGCAGGAAGGATTCAACGATTCATCCCTTGTTATGAAATGAAAAGTAGCGGACTAAGCTAGGGTTCACCTGCGGCTCTATGTTTTTTGGTCCTCGTTGAGTCTACCCGAGATCATGAAAATGACTACTATTTATAAAAGCCTCCTTATAGCGCGCACAGATTATTTTTCTATAATATAAATAAACATTTTAAGGAAAAGTGGATGGCTCAGTTGTAGCCTACAGTTGCTACCTTTGCAATTTGGGTCACAGGAAAGGTGTATGATTTCATCATACTTTGGAATTGGAGGCCCGGTTGTGTCAGAACCAGGCTTTCAGTTTGTTAGTTGGTGCCGAACAGTTCTGTCACTTCTCCAGTTACATTGCCCAGTACGCTTGCTGTTTTATTTACAAAAGTCTGTGCAACTTCTCCTGTTTGATTAACGATTGAAGAACCTGCTTGTGAAGTATTGTCTCTTACTATCTCTGCATCTGTTGTTGGTGTTATTTCGCTCACCTGTTCTGTAACTTTTGCTATATCCCCCTGTCCCATTTGAGTGCCTATGATCTCTATAACTCTATCATCTTTACCAAAGCTTATCTCTAATCCTCGTGTTGTTTGATTATTCGATGTTTCTTGGAAGTCTGTAATCTCCCGTGCATTAATATTGACCACAAACTTGCCATCCTTACCTCCCGCAAATTTATAGTCTGTTAGATTTCTAGGTATCATAACTGTTAGTTTTCCATCCTTTGTTGGAGCAATTGTTACAATGAGTTTAAATGATTCGTTGTCTGCAACCATGCTTAGGAAGTCTGATGCTGAGATCATTCTCCATTCTCTTGAGAAGTTCAAGACCGTCTATTTTGGCCATCTTAATATCTAAAGTAAACAAACGATAAATATCAGTCCTAAGTTATGCGATGCTAAAATGGGGCCAGTATAGGAGTCAGCTTCAAATTCATTTCGTTCGATTCCTCTCTTAACAAGATATATAACATCAGGCTCATCGCTCATCATCTACTAGCAATACGCTATTTTTGTGCTATCATCGACTACGAACACTTATGTCGTTAAACCTATTTGCACTATTCGAGAACTAGAATATCAAATTCATATTTTATTGGTTGAGGGAGATCCGTTTTATCATTATCCATTGTGGTTACTTCGATTACTGCTTTATATGTGTCAGGCCGAGAAAAAATCTCCCCTCCTCTTACTATTATGGGACTTCCGGGATCTGCTATCCATGCATTAGTCAAAACATCAGAGGTGGCTCCAACTGTATACCTGGGCGTTGAGGCTGAATTGATGTTGCCTTTAAACAATAGGTTTACCGGACCCTCATGACTATGGAAAAATTCCGAAAGGAGGCTCCTTCCATCTTTAGAGATATCCATCCTGAATGTAACATGATTTACATTCTTCTTGGCCTTTTCATCCAAGAAACCAATCTTCATTTCAGCGTCTTGATTTGTCTTTAGAGGATTCGGTAGGGTTTTAAAGTCTAAGGAAATATTCCTGTCCCCAATATTGGCAGCTGGAGGCAGTGCTCCATGGTGTTGGCCTGATGCTGGCAGCAAATACAGCGGCAGGGCAAGAGAATAAACTATGATAAGGCATAATGTAACAGCTATTCCAGTAACAATATTTCCTGAATATCTCATAATCTAGGGCATTACTAAGTAGGAATAGTTTTCTTATTTCAATCTTTGCAAGTCAACAAAAAACAATTGAATACTTTTTCTAACTAAATGGAACTTATGTAGATCATATATTGCAAATTTACGTCAGTAGATTTAATTTAGTAAGTTTTGCCTTAGAAGCTATATACGTATTGATATCTGCTTCAATTATTAAGCCTGGATTGTCCTTTTTTGCTACAAATCCAATTACCGATGGTTCAAAGTTATATTTACGCAGATCCTCCATAATCAAATTGGCTACATTCTCTGTTGTCACTATCATATGACAACCAACTGAGGCAGCAGTGGCGTTTTCTACCACGAGATCTTTTGCTGCGAACCTTGCAATTTCATCATATTTCATTGGTAGATTGTTGATTGTAATCTGTGCACCTACAAGTCTTGCAAATTTTGCCATTGCAAGTATACCATCAGTCATAATAGGATATACAGCTGCTATATGAGTATGTTTATCATATTGGGTGCCGAAATCAGGACAATACTTAGAAATCACCTTTCCAAGTGAAAAACGTGGTTCACTTAAACTCTTTAGCACTTCATTCCTTGCAGAGTTAAGAAAATCTAACGAAATATTATTATTCTCAATTCTAGAGGCATTTTCCTCATCCATTTGAGACAACATGTAGAGACTCATGACAGGCATAGTCCCTAATTTGTTTGAAATAACTATTTGCATCCCTTCTTCAATCTTTTCATATCTGATAGGCTGTTCTCTCAAAGTATTTGCCACAGCAGTTGCACCAAAAAATAGACTGCCTACCCTAACAGAACTATAATCTTCCATAGCTAAATTATAGCGTGATGTAAATGCATCGAGATTCTTTCTAATAGTGTCCAATAGATTATCTGTTGGAGCATCATATATGGGAAATACTCGAAAACCAGAAGTACAGCCAAGAAGATTTAGATTTTCTATTGCCATAGTTAATGCAATATCACTATGAATCTCGGATTCTGGATTAATTGTAGGATCAGTTATTTGTGTGGTAGAATTATTAGCAGATGTATAACCCACTTTGTTACCTCTGCTTAACCTAATATAGTCAAGTAAAGCAAATTGTGATTTTCTATTGGCTGTCAGAGAGATAGCGACTTTTTTTGACAGGACCTTAAAATGAAAACTCTTTAGAAATCTTCTGACGATGTCTGATAGAAGCGCAGAGTCATTGCCAATTTCTGTATGTATACGGAACATTAGTAGTGCTCGTTTAATCTCTGCTTCTTTTTCAACAATAGGATTGTCTAAATTAGTATATATCCTTCGTGTAAGTTCGGGATCCTTACCATCTATATAATAGAAAGAATCAAACCAGGTGGGCTCTAACTTTATAGTGCTTCTTTTAATTTCACTTATTGAAGCTTGTAAGATATCTTCATCTACTTGGTTAGAGCATGTTGGGATCCACCGTAGGGGATCGAAACCTAGCCGTCTGTACTCTTCTATGTTCTTCCAGAAAACTTCGCTCAAAAAATCAATCTCTCCCCTTTATGGTCGAACTTGCCTTGTTATATACTCCATAACAGTAGATTTACCTAGTAGATATACTTATACTAAAAGCGGACGGCTTGGAAAAATACGTTTGAAAATATAAATAAATAATCAACCTATCCTTTTACCCTTACTCTTTGACACTCATCATTACCCTTATTACTATTTAATCCCTATCATTGTCCTGAGTCTTTACCTCGAACTCCAATATTCATAAATATTAATCAGTGAATAAGCCCAAACACGGCATCAAGATACCAGAGCTGCCTCCCCGGGAGAAACGGCTAAATATAATACACTCAAAATTTACAAAAGATTTCTGAGACAATATTGCATAACATTTCGGTAAGATCCGTTTTCGATTAGTATTATATCATATAATTCAAATTGTACTACAGGGGACCCAAACTGACCATGACCAAGATCAACCGTCCGCAGGAAGGTCCTAGATTCAGCTGAATTATTCAGACCCACCTTCAGCATCGAACAATGCTGAATCTCCTGCGGTTTTTGTTGATATAAGATAACCTTGTTAATCATGCCTTTAATACTATTTTGTTATTATTTGAGAATAACATAATGAACAATCTAACGCTAATGCTAGCCCTATCCATAGGCCTGGGTGCAGTATTAGTTACTGGACTAGTAGTAATACCAAAAGCCAAGAAGCGGAAGCAAGAAATGCAACAGCGGAAGACCGGAATAAAGGACAAGAAGGTGAAAGAAGTTAAAACGGAAAACGCAGAGGTGGCGGTATAAACACATAACTGCAGCTGAAACTTCTTCCTTATTTTCGTTTTTAAAATCCAAATGTCTAGGAGGGGTTATGCGCTACAACATGGACTTCTAATGGAGATACCCTCCTAGAGTCTACGCATTGACATTTATGGTGAGGAATGTTAGCTCAGATAATTATGAGAGACAGTATTCCTATATATGACATTTTTCATATAATTTAGCAGGATCTAAAATAGACAGAAACATGCCGCAGGAAGGTCCTGGACTCAACTATGGTTTGCGGCATACGACTGGTTGAGTCTCCTGCGGTTTACTTATATTTACAATGTTAATGTCTTGGAGTTCTGTATGATGGGTGAGATAGCATCCATTCACGGATGCTATGGGCCATAAGTAAATCTTGAGTAAAATGCATTTCGTCCACTATTATCCCACTCCAAACCATGATCTTTGTATATGTGTCTAGTAGAATGGGCAATTATAGGATCATCACCTGGAGTGCCAGAAAATGCAGGATTGACTATTTTTGATTCTACGTTTGGATCACTACCAGTAAGCCCTTCTATTTCCATTTCAACTAAAGAAGGTATCTTTATTATACGTCTCTTCTTGCCTTCAATGTCAAACTCTATAGGAACTGATCTTATTCCCAACATCTCTCCTGTACTAGATATCACCTCAGTGACGAATTCTCCGCCAACCTGGCCTGTGAATATCTTGGTTAGTGCATCTTTTTGGTCATTATTTGCTCTTTCATCTAGATAGAGGGCCATTTTCCACTTTGGTCCTGTAAACATATGTCCTGGAGCATGAATTGACATAATGACATTAAGATTGGCAAGATTTATTGAACTATTGTTATCATTATTTCTGTTAACAAAATGACCTTTCTCTATATGCCAAGCCGCCAACCCTTTGCAATCCCCTTCAGTTGGGTCTAAAGCAAAAATGCATGGACAAATATTCTTGCAATTACATCCATCAAAATAATCGCCTTCAAGTTTCCAATCATAACTCTTTTCATTTGTCATGGACTTATCGATCAACATCTTCAATCATATATTTATGATCTTATCTAAGTCTAAAGTGAATGCTGTGGAATGCAGCTAAGAGCTAATCCGCATTGTGGAAGAGTATACAAGGAAAAG
>JALZGI010000070.1 GCA_030861105.1 Thermoproteota archaeon | reverse complement strand
GCCTTATTGTGTCGAAAAGTGTGTGGAAATACTGTGTGTGATATATTTTGGTCGATGACATATCATGATAATTGGATCATCAATAGATCTAGCTGATGGTGGACACATATTATAATGACGCTTCTTAGAGTTGTCTGGTTTAGGATATTATTACAACTTAACTAGGTGCTTATAGTATAATGTACAAATACTCCTTATAGGTTGCGGCGATATTCTTATTGTCATACTAACTGTAGGTTTGAGGCTATGGAGATTAGTTCAATATTATAGGATGTATGATATTACGTATCATAAATAAACACTTGTTAAGTTGCATTGTAGGAGTTGTGGTCATTTATCCCGGTTCTATAGGCTACCTACCTCAAAGCAGTAGTTGTATCAGCAGAGCTAGAATCATGAATAAGGGCTCTTAGCATCTCTTTCATTCGAGTCATATCTTCTGCTTTCATACCATGTTCTTTAATCCCATGATCTGCAGCATCTCTCATAACCTCTTCCTCTGTTTCTCCTTTAGCAACATAGTCACATTCACATCCAGCTTCACGACAGGATAATATTTTCATAAACTATATTTTAAATTAAGTATAATATAAGAATCACTCAAGCTAATCAGGATAAGAAGTTAATGCTATCTTTAATAATTGTACTCTTCTTATATTTGCAAATGGAAAGCTATCACAACAAAGGTTACTGATCTTACCAAACTATCAATTTTCTCGTCCTTCATATTAGAAGTTGAAATTCATATTTTCTTAAATTTCTGTTCTCATCTCAACTTCTTTTAGATTATCTTTGTAATGTCCTATTCTCGTACATCGCATAGGTTATTGTCTTAAGAGAACATGGCAAACTCGTCTTATCTTTCATATCTCCATACATTAACCCAAACAGTCAAAATATCATATCTCGATAAGTTTATCTTGAATTACTTACACTAATATCATCTTTCCAATTCACTGTTCACCATTAACAAATTTTATTAAAGCATTTTATAATTTCTATCTTTCCGGTTCTTTATTCTTTGATCACTAAGATATCTGGAAACTGTCAAGTTGTAAATACGGTTACATCGGTTACATATAGCCCTTGTTCGGATGTAACCATGCAGTGAGTTTTCTTACAATTACTAAATTTTCATTTGATAAATATTATAATTATAACAATATTACAATTGATAATAATAAGAATTAATAGTTACATTGGTTACATTAGTTACATCGCTTTATCTATAGGTAGAAATAAATTATGAAATAAAAGAATTAATCTGATTATATCTATAGATAACAAAATGATATGTAACCCACGTAACCAGTGTAACTACCTATATTCGCAATAATATTATTGAATATGACTATAGTATGGTGTATATTGTTATTATTAGACCTTTATTTAGCGAATATCGTTAGCAAGTGGAAGCTAAAGTTACATGTCAGATGTAACTACTTTTGAAAAGATGTAACTTAGCTATTAAATTGAAACGGGAAAACACCCTGTAGTATTACATTTCAGGTAAAACAAAATCTATGAACTTTTGCGTTGATACTACTATTAGTCTATATGCTTTATCTCCAATTTTAGTAGGCTTAACTTCACATTGTAACATTCTTGCAAGTTCTGCAAGAGTAACGATACTGTTAATCCTTTGGTCTTTCATCTCTTTGACTATATTTTGCATGATAAGCATATTGCCGCCTTTCTTCCTAAGAAATGGAATTAATTCTTTATTGCAGCAGAAAAGAAGCCGATCTTCAAATTTATTCTTATTTAAGTTCTGGTCTTCTTTTAGTTGTTCAACGGTAGTCAAATTTCTATAATGTTTACTATAGGTTTCATTTATTGTCTTTGCAAGAAATGCCCTAATAATCTGCTCCTGCTCTGCTGCCATGTCTTGTACCTGAGTTTCTTGTACAAAATAATTAATCCATTCTGGTACTTCCTTTTGTGCTGATTTGAATAATTCTGTTAATACAATCTTTGCAATATCTTTCCAATCCTTATTATGAATTATTTCTTGGTTATTCAAGAGAAAGTTTTGTGTGAAATCTCCAAGTATACCAAACGAATCTATATTGTCATTTAGGAATATGTTAAATTCTTCTCTTTGTTCTGCTGTCGGTTCATCATCTTTTGAAAAGTAAATTGGAATAATTCGTCTTTGGAATGCTGGGTCATCTGGTGGCGGCGAATTACTTGTTAATATGCATGGACTTAAAGCACTAATATATTCTGCAGTAGACTTTGATGACAGTCTTGCTCTTGCTGTTTG
>JALZGI010000069.1 GCA_030861105.1 Thermoproteota archaeon | reverse complement strand
CTCTCATAGAGCCACTTGCCTGTTGTATCAGAGCCTTAAACAAGTGTACTATTCTCAAGGGGGATGATATTGCGATATTGGGGGCAGGACCTGCAGGAATTATGCTTGCGCTTCTCGCGCAGTCGGTAGGCTGCGGAAAAATCTTTCTTATTGATATTAATCAATTTAGATTGGATCTGGCCAAGAAACATTGTCATGTTGAATGTCTCAACATAAGCCAGCAGCAGAATGTTGAAGAGATAATTAGAGGTGCTACTGGCGGTCGAGGTGTAGACATTTCTGTTGTCGCAACTAGCAGTCCTTCAGCTATATCACAGTCTTTCAACTTGACTAGACGAGCCGGAAAAATAATTCTTTTCGGTGTTCCTAGTAGGGGAACTCAGCTAACGCTTGATGCATCCATGATATACTCTAACGAATGGTCGCTTATTCCGAGTTATGCGGCTTCTGAGGTTGAAACAAACCAAGCATGCAGTCTCCTCAACAACAATCGAATAGACGTAGATTGGATTGTAACACACAGGTTCAACCTGAAGAGGGCCGAAGAAGCAATTATGTGTGCGCACGAAGCCAAAGATTCAATGAAAGTTGTTGTAACCACATAAGAGTATAAACTTATAAGTACTGGTATTTCTTCGGGAATTTGATCAAAGAATGGATTGGGGTCTTAAAAATAGACTATCTAAAATAATTAGTCCAAAGGACGGCCGGGGAGTCATGCTGGCGGTTGACCATGGCTATTTCCTTGGTCCAACAGAGGGGCTACGAACGCCGAGGACCACTATCGGACCACTCTTGCCCTACGCTGATTCGTTAATGCTTACAAGGGGAGTTCTGAGAACATCGGTGAACCCTGATATGAATATCCCCATAGTTTTGAGAGTCTCAGGAGGAACAAGCATAGTTGGAGAGGATCTTTCTAACGAAACCTTGGTCACGTCTATGGAAGAGGCGATAAGGTTAAATGCTTCTTGTCTGGCGCTATCGATATTTGTTGGAAGTAAATATGAGAACAGATCTCTCGCTAACCTTTCCAGGCTAGTTGACATGGGGGAAAGATACGGAATACCAGTACTTGCTGTAACAGCTGTGGGGAAGGAAATGAATAGAGACTCACGGTACTTGGGACTGGCTTGCAGAATAGCTGCAGAACTAGGAGCTCATATCATCAAGACATATTATTGTCAGAACTTCGAAGAGGTTGTTGAGGGATGTCCGGTTCCAGTAATAATCGCAGGCGGAAAGAAATTGCCTCAGGAAATAGAGGCGCTACAACTGGCTTACAATGCATTAAGAGATGGAGCAGCGGGTGTGGATATGGGAAGAAATATCTGGCAATCGAGATACCCGACTTCAATGATAAAAGCTGTGAGAGCCATCGTTCATGGAAACTCAAATCCCGAGGCGTCGTTTGAAAAGTTCATTAGGAATAGTGAAATTGAGACCCAGATAGAATCACATTGACCTAAGAAAAACAGACAAAATATTTATTAGTTATACCCGTAAGTCATTTCATTAGCAACAAGAATATGTCTCCAAATATTTATGACATAACTACATTATTCTTACCGTGCAATATCCCATTTACTTTTGCAATAATGGAATTGTTCCGATAATATTAGTAACTTTGCAATAAGAGCAGCCTATGGTTTGATCTGAAGCGGTGGTTTCCTAAGGAATTGGAAATGTTAGGTTCAGAAGCACTTGTGAGAGCGTTAGAGAAGGAAGGCGTAGATATTGTGTTCGGCCTTCCTGGCGGTGCTAATTTGCCGATATATGATGCTCTTGTCGACGCAAAGCTACGCCATATCCTAGTAAGACATGAACAATCTGCCGCGCATATGGCTGACGGATACGCTAGAATTAAAAGAAAGGCTGGTGTCTGCTTTGCGACTTCTGGGCCGGGCGCGACGAATCTGATAACTGGAATAGCTACAGCTTTTGCGGATTCCTCACCAATTATTGCAGTCACAGGGCAGGTGCCTTTGGCCATGATCGGGAAAGATGCATTCCAGGAAACAGACATTATTGGAGTCGCTAACCCTTGCACCAAATATGCATTTCAACCTAGAGCCGCTGGGGAAATCCCGGACACCGTGAAGAAGGCCTTTTATATTGCTGAAAGTGGACGTCCTGGGCCAGTTCTCATAGACATTCCAAAGGACGTCCAACAAGCTCATGAAGATATATCATTTCCTGATCTCGTCAAGGTCAGAGGGTACAACCCGATAGTGGATGCCGATCTTTCCCAGTTAGAAAGAGCGGTTCAGTCGATGATCAAAGCAGAGAGGCCAATAATAATGGCAGGCGGTGGTGTGATTCTGTCTGGCGCCTTTTCTGAACTTCAGGCTATGGCCGAAGTTTTAATGGCACCAGTAGTCACTACTTTCAAAGGAAAAGGCTCTTTCCCCGAAAACCATCCATTGGCAATGGGACCTATCGGGATGCACGGACATCCAGAGGCAAATAAGATAATCATAGAGGCTGATTGTATAATAGCAGTAGGCGCTCGATTCTCAGACAGATCTGTAGGGAGATTCGATGAGTTTGGCAAAGGCATGACCATTATTCACCTTGACGTTGACCCCGCTGAGATAGGTAAGAACAAGGCAGTGGACATTGCTGTTATAGGGGATGTAAAGGCATCTCTCCGTACTGCAGTTAAGATGCTTGCAAAGTACAAGGTTGCGCAGAAGGACAAAGACGACCCCTGGCTTAAAAGGAGGAAAGAACTAATCGACTATTACGCGGATACCATCAAAGATTATCCCCGGGAGCTGACTGCAAAGAAGGCTTTGAAAAAGCTGAGGGAAGTATTGCCATCTGACGCTATTGTAACTACGGAGGTAGGGCAGTGCCAAATGTGGGCTTCTTTGCATTTTGATGTAATATCCCCTGGAACATTTTTTAGTTCGACTGGGTTGGGGACCATGGGTTTTGGATTTCCCGCATCCATAGGCGCGAAAGCAGCAAAAAGTAGTTCAACGGTCGTTGATATAGCCGGCGACGGATCATTTAACATGACAGAAAACTCTCTTGCTGTGTCTGTGCTGGAGAACCTTCCTGTCGTGGTATTTCTTATGAACAATTATATGTTAGGAATGGTAGCGCAGTGGCAGAGGACCTTCTATAAGAGAAGATACATGGGAGTTCATCAGAATGGATGTCCTGACTACGTTAAACTCGCCCAGGCGTACGGAGCAGAGGGAATAAGGGCAGAAACCATAGGCGAGTTGGATGCCGCCCTAAGAAAATCTTTGAGAAATGATGTTGCAACTGTAATTGATATTACAATAGACCCTGAAGAGGACGTTTACCCTTTTGTTGCGCCAGGAACGGGTCTAAAAGACATGATAACGGGAGCGTGATCTTATTGGCTGGATTAGTGAAAACAGCCGACACTCTACCGCGTGACGAAATTGAATCATGGCATATAGTGACGGCGCTAGTCGAGAACAAACCGGGAGTTTTATTTCGGGTGACCAATCTGTTTAGAGCTCGAAGTTTTAACATTGAAAGTATTACTGTTGGTTCAACAGAGCAGGTTGACCTATCCCGCATGACGATTACGACTAAAACAGACGAACGAACGTTAGACCAGCTAGTAAAACAGCTTAGGAAGCTTATTGATGTTGTCGAGGTAAGGGTCTTGGATTCTGCGAAGACAGTTTATAGAGAGCTTGCGCTAATTAAGATGAAAGCGGAAGAGCCTACAAAAAG
>JALZGI010000587.1 GCA_030861105.1 Thermoproteota archaeon | reverse complement strand
CTAGTATGTTATTATAATCTATGGAATGTGTCAGGTAATGAGGGCATGTTTCTATAAATGTCTGACCTAACGACCTGGCTTTCTGCTCTGCGGCCACTTGCAACGCAAGTTGAGAACCCAAATGGACAAAATATACTCGGCAGCCATACTCTCTTGCATAGCGACATACGGAAGAAATAGTTTTTGCTTCAGATGCAGCAGGTCTGCAGTTCGACCAAGTATGTAAGGGTTTTGTCTCAGAGTTCTCCTTCTTCCTTTCCTGTTCTTTGGCTTCGGAAATCCTTCTCGAACAGACGCTGGAATCTTCAGCATGGACAAGTACAAGCGAGGAAGATTGAGCTGCTCTTTTCAGCGTAGCAATCATCAAGTCCTGGGTTACGTTAACTTTTTCATTATTGATGCTGTCGCTCCCTGGCTCCTGGTCCATTGATATTACATTCTGGTCATGTCCTAGATTCAGGTACAACTTTAGCGAATTAATTCCTCTCCTATTGAGGAATTCTACTTCATCAAGCTGACCAAGATTGAATATGGATGCGTTTATAGCGTAGTCAACATAATGAGTCCCCTCGCTAGCTTTCAAATGGCTTTCGACATTTTTGTAGCTATGGCTGAGTCTCAACATTCTGATAATTGTAGTAACGCCGCCTATGGATGCAGACCTTGACTCGCTAATTGCGGCCTTGTCTACTGGAGTATATACTCCATAATGAACATGTGGGTCAATCAGGCCGGGGAGGACGTATTTTCCATTCACATTTATTTTCTTTCCTGCATTTGTATGGGACATAGATTTGGAGAGCTTTTTGATCTTCCCATTCTCAATCAGAATATTTGTATCAAAAGATATTCCTCCATTGGGAATCACAAGAGAGGCATTAGTGATGAGAACGTCACACCTATCATCCAATATTATACATTGAGTCTCTCTACCGATTCCTAATTAAATTGTGGGATCGTCTAGTAGTAAGATGAGGTTCTCACGCCATTCTGGACCCGTAGCCATTTCTTAGAGAGCAGGTTGGATGAGGAAGATGCCAAAAACTGGGATGTTTCTGCGGTAATCCAAATTGTGCAGAACGTAGAGCGTAATAGCTAGCTCAGGAATTCTCATTTATCGCCTTGACGTGATATAACCGCAGGCTGATTAAAGCATCAAATCCGGTTCATGGTGTTTCTGGCATCGTTCAAATTCGCTGTGGTTGGTATTACAGTAATGATATAAGTAGACCTGCTTCGGCTGTACAGAAATTTGATTTAACTCGTATGCCTAGTTTCAGCCTGCTTGCTCCTGACCTGAAGTCAAAGAAAATTGAAGGGGGTTCTTGCTCGGATCCACAATTCGATCATGATCCTAGGTAATCATTTTGCTGCATCCATTTTCGTCTAAGCGGGTTGTACACGTATGTGTATGGGTCACCTCCCTCGGATCTTCCAGATGATTCCATCGTGACCATATCGACCTGATACTCAATCTTTTCGAGTCCCATTTCGAACTCCCTTTGACTCAGGTTCTTGAGCTTGAAAACAAGACCAGCGTGAACAATTTCTTTGTCTCGTAAAAAGCTATCAAAAGAAAATTGGACCCTGAACTCTCTGTTCCCTCTTCTCCTTCTCATGTCTTTTAGTACATGCTTAATTTGGAACCATCCCTCGGCAAACAGCTCGAAAAATGCATCGGAAAAGGGATATGGAAAGCTAAGCTTTACCCCCGCAGGCACGCTTTGGTCGTTAAATAGATCTTCCAAGTCCTCTTCCATAACATGAAAGGCGCTGTTGAGTATGCCAAAAATAGTCTCTGACTCTGCCAACGATATGCCAATATGTGAAAATGTCACTCTCCTGCTTCTCTTTTGCAACTAAAGAAATAGTTGTAGGGTATTAGATATTTATATTGGATGCAAGCCACTTAATTTATTCTCTTAATTTGTGTGATTATTTAGATGTCAGGTACGATTTGGAAATTTTAGGAATTTATGAAAATGATGGACGAGTAAGGCTCGTGACATCAACATTACACTTGTCAAATCCGGTAAAATAGATGCAGGCACTAGGATATGATTAGTGGACGCAGCATTACAACACTTCCTTCCATTTGGACAAATTTTTGTATCCAGTCCAGGGTCGCCTGATGTATTTTGCTTGATGCAATCCAAATCGCTATATTGAATCCATAAAAATAAATTTGATGACAGCAGTTGAGTCCAGGTGTTCTCTGACAGAAGTTCTATAATATATGTCCTCCTTGACGGGGTCGGTGACCTTCCAAGTGATCATGTAGGCGGGCTCACTCCGTTGCAGGCCGCCTCTACACCGGCACTTGACTCATTGGCCAAAAGGGGACGGATGGGAGAAGTAATAACCGTTGGCTATGACATAGCACCACAATCTGACATTGCAGTCTTCAATATGTTAGGGTATGACTTTAAGAAACAAGTATACCCAGGAAGGGGTGTCGTGGAGCTACTTGGCTCAGGAGTCGACTTCAGAGACGGTGACCTTGCCTTGAGGGGAAACTTTGCCACTATTGACGAGGGAGGACGAATAATTGACCGAAGGGCGGGAAGAGATATTGAACAACATGAGGCCTGTTCGATTTGTCAGAGTCTCTCCTCGAAGATAAGAATTGAGGATCCTGATGTCGACATAGTTATCAAGCCAACCGTCGGCCATCGGCTAGTAGTGAGATTCAGACATAAAAAAATGCGCCTTTCCGACAATATCAGTAACACGGATCCGGCCTATGATAAGGTATTTGGGATAGGAGTGGCGAGAACATCTTCGTACACTGACCTGGTCGAACGGAGTCAGCCTCAGGACAGCACCCGAGAAGCGAATGTTTCGGCCTTTTTGGTAAATGATTTTAGTAGTAAGGCTATTAATCTACTGGCCGACGATCCTATCAATATCGAGAGACAAAAGAACGGAAAGAAATCCATGAATTGTGTCCTTCTTCGTGATGCTGGCAATAGTATCCCATCGCTAGAACCAATAGAGATGAAATACAGAATGAAAGTAGCGGGGATCGTTGATATGCCCGTGGAAATTGGTATCGCGAACATATTGAAAATGGAGATTTTACAGTCTGGTAGGGTCGATGATTACAGGTGGAAGGCAGCTCAGATCTCTTCGGGTATTGCTCGTTTTGGTCTAATTTATGCACATATCAAGGGTCCGGATGAGTTTGGACACGATGGTGATGCAATGGGCAAAATGAAGAATATTGAGGAAATTGATCGGTTATTCTTCGATAGCATATTGCAAGAATCAAAGTCAGACAATGTACATGTTGTAATATCTGCTGATCACTCCACCCCATGTATAAAGAGGGCCCACAGCGCTGACCCAGTTCCATTGTTGGTTTCGGGCTACAACATTCGGACCGATGGCAGTCTTAGGTTCACGGAAGAGTTTGCTGCCAAAGGCGCTCTGGGTCGCATATTTGGCAGTAAGGTAATCTCCGTAGCAATGCAGGAAATATATGGACAGGCTCAAACTAAGTGATGACTACATTATTTATGAGCAAAACGAACCCAGGTTCAGCCTTGTCTTATGATTATTTAAGTTGCTCTTATGTACAATGTCAGAGGAGATCAGGCCCTGCTCCCCCGATTGCCCTTTATGGTCTCCCGGTGAGTAACGTTCCCTTGCACTTTTCGCAAATCTGCTCGTCTATTTCAGACTCTATGCTGTGATGAACATCGCAGATTATGAAAGTATATCTCATATAATTGCATAGCTCCACAAGTTTAGCCATGGTGCTAGGCGTATAAGACTTGTCTGTGGCAAGGTCGCGAGCGATATCGTCTATCATAAGCATAACTTGTGGAGTGGATGATAGACGCAGCATCAACTGGGTGTCACCTCTGGTCCCTCGAATATAGTTACTTACTGCAGCTTGCGTGACGCCCAAAACCCTTGCGACCACCTCTTCCCTAAGTTCATATTCCCTAGTCAGCTTTTTTGCTAGTAATGATCGCACTGCAGGTATAAGTGACTTGGCTTCAATTTCTGAGGGTAAGAGCATATTTGAGGCTAGTTAAAAGTCATTGGTAAATTATATAAAGTTTCGCAGTTGTTTGCTATCTATACATGGGACTTTATTCCGACACTTATAGATGGTGGGCCGAGCGATTTTCCAAGTCATACTTAAATATACGGAGTCTCGATTCTTGAACTGATGGGAGAGATGATATTTCTTTTTCTCCTTCTTCTTAGTCAGCACAGGAGAGATTCCGTTTCTGTATGAATGTAAAATTTGGGTTCACACAGGGGCTCAACGTTGCGCGTCTGGGTCTAGATGAAAATCAAGTAATTACTGCCTGTCAGATAGCGGACAGAATGGGTTATGATTCGGTTTGGACAATGGACCACTCTAACGTTCCTCAGTGGAAGAATGCTGTTGTCAATGATGCTTGGTTGATGCTAGCAGCTATCGGGGCCGTTACATCTCACGTAGAGCTTGGAACATGCGTAACAGACGCGATACGAAGGCATCCTTCAGCCATCGCCCTTTCTACTATTACATTGGATAGAATAACCAGAGGTAGGGCCATCTTAGGAATCGGAGCTGGAGAGGCGCAAAATGTAGTGGACTTTGGTATCGAGTTCTCCAAGCCCGTGTCGAAGTTCAGAGAGCAACTGGAGGTAATAGAAAAGCTGTTTGAGTCGGACCCTGATCACCGGGTGAGCTATAAAGGACAGTATTACTCGCTAATTGAGGCCTGCCTTCAGGCTAGGAGTATTCGAAAGCCCAGACCCCCTGTTTACATTGCCGCAGGGGCTCCGAAGACGCTAGATCTTTGTGCGAGATATGGAGACGGGTGGATTCCGATCGGCTATACGCCAGAATTATTCAAGAATCACGCCAACGTAATAAGAGAACATGCCAAAGAAATCGGACGGGACCTAGAGGAATTTCAGTTCGCTAATGATGTCGATATCTACTTCACAGAAGACGGAGAGGAAGCCTGGAACAAGATGAAAAATGCAGTAAAGGTAAGCCTCTATAAGCCAGAACTTCTGAAAGTTCACAACATTCAACAGGATTCTGAATTCGATTTCAGGAGATATTTTACCGAATATGCCATGAACAAACCAGAGCTAATGGAACAGATGAAGAGGGCAGCGTTAAAGATACCAGATAGCGTGGCGAGATCGGCAATAGGTGTTGGCAAGCCCGAAGATGTAATCCAAATGCTGGAGCGATTCATAGAGGCGGGAACTAATCATTTTATAATCCGTTTCTGGGGGGAGGGTTATTTTAAGAATATAGAAACCTTCGGAAACAAGGTAATTACCTATTTTAGAGGTCAGAGAAAAGATTAGGTCTACAAATATGAGTCTAGGTTGCCGCCCGTTGCTGGTGACAAGTCGAAAGGCCGCGACTTTTGCAGACGCGCCACAGGCTCGGCATCAAGGCCGAGGTCTCTAAGCGAGAGGGCAAACTCCGTAGAAAACCCGTGAAAAGTATAAACCTTGCTTGCCTCCGACAACATGACAAGCCTTACCAGCTCTTCGTAGTCACAGTGGTCACTTAGTGGCAATGCATAATCTAGGCCCATCATAAACTTGTAGTTTTTGTCAATTGCCCAACCGCTAAAGCCAATTGAAATCGCCCGGCATCGTTCCTTAATTCTCCTGACGTATGCCGACCTAGCTGATCCCATGGGAGCAATCATTAACCAAGGTGCTGACTTTAATAAGAGAGATTCATCGCTAGCTGAGGCAAGCACAGTTCCTTCCTTTAGGCTAATTCCAAAGTCCCTGTAGATGGTGTTAATTTTTGCTACCGAATCAGATATGAACAATGGAGACCAATGTTGAAAAAGCTGCGTCAGAAGCTGCGCCTTGCCGAGCGGATATCCGAAAAGAATCACTGACAGTCCTCTATCAAACATTTCGCCTATTATTTTATTCGCTATGTGTATTACAGCTTCAACTGGAGGGAAGACGTAGCGGGGGGAACCAAAGGTTGATTCCACTATTAAAATATCTACTTTAGGAACATTGGCGCCGCCCATGAATCCTCTCTTCCTCGTAGAGATGTCACCGGTATAATAGATTTTATCTTCTATCAATAGTCCCCTGGATCCCAGGACATGACATGTATCAATTAACTGATAGCCATTGCAGGAGTCTTTACATTTTGCCAAAGAGAAGTCGATTCCGCGTGTCCTGGCCAGGTAGAACGTCTCCAATGATGTTAGGACTTGTTCATCAGAAGTTATGTTCTTTTTTTTTGTTTTCATCATATGATCTGAATGTGCGTGCGAAAAGAACATCAGATCTGATGCTGATTCCTTTTTTGGGTCCAGCAGAATCTTGCGTCCTCTATCATAAATGACGAGCCCGCATTCAGACATCGCCACCACGGGAGCAACATTGACCAATGACTTCTGAAGGTGCTATCGCAGTAATTTTAATTTTAGCACAGGATGTTCTCTGAAGGGCAGTGACCACAAGAAAGTGGGTGTGGATGCCAAGAACATGAGCTAGATATTCGGCCTTGGACTGGGCTCGCTTTTTTGCCTGACATAGGTTCGACCCACAGTTTCATGGGTATCTAAAGCATTATAAGTTTATACGTGAACTTGGATCTATTTGGCGTGTTAAAACTCGCAATTTTGATATCTGGAAGAGGGAGCAATTTACGCTCAATACTTCAAGCAATAAAAGCTCGTAGATTAGTTGGCGTAGAAGCCAGGGTTGTCATTACAGACAACCCGAGGGCAAGTGGAATTGCGATCGCAAAAAAATTCAAGATAGCAACTGAAATCTTACCCTCTTCAGAGTTGCGAGGATGGTCCTATGATAAGAATTTGCTTTCACTTCTGGAAAAATACAATGTTTTACCAAACGATGGCTTGATATGTCTCGCCGGTTATATGCGGATATTAAGTCCAGAGTTCGTACAAAGATATAAAATGCGAATTATTAATGTTCATCCTTCTTTGCTCCCATCATTTCCTGGTTTGCACGCCCAGAAGCAAGCCTTGGAATACGGAGTCAAGGTATCAGGTTGCACAATTCACTTCGTTGATGAAGGAGTGGACTCCGGATCAATTCTCCTACAACAGCCTGTCCGCGTCCTAGATTCAGATTCAGAAGAAACCTTATCGGAAAGGATTCTTATCCAAGAGCACAAGCTCTACCCCGAGGCAATAAACCTGATAGCCGGAGAAAGGATAGTTCTCATGGGTCGCAAAGCAATGTTAATATAGAAAATGGCTAAGTGTATTTTTGGCTTCAATGTTACGTCAAGGATCTAGCAGACTTTAACGCTGGTAAGATGGGCGCAGATATCATAGATGGACTGGCAGTTGCTGCCAAGGTAGAGGCCCAAGTCAAAGAAGGTGTTGACCGGCTAATCGCAAAGGGTGTCCAGCCCTGCCTTTGCACAATACTTGTTGGCCAAAACCCCGCCTCAATCTCGTATATCAAAAAGAAACAAAGTGCTGCTGCTAAATTGGGAATTGTCACAAGAGACTTGAGGTTCCCTGAAACACTTAGGCAGGAAGAACTGGAAGAAATTATCATCGAACTCAATGGTGACAATAATGTCCACGGAGTACTGGTGCAACTTCCACTTCCCGATCATATCGATCAAAACAGGATCATAGACATATTGGATCCAGCGAAGGATGTGGATGGACTGACCCCCTATAATGCAGGTATGCTCTTGAAGGGTAGTCCAATAATTATGCCTTGTACTCCTGCTGGGATCCTAGAGTTGTTGGACTACTACAAAATTAATGTTACCGGAATGGACGTTACGATTATTAACAGAAGTAGTCTCGTCGGTAAGCCTCTTTTATGTTTGCTTGCAGAGAGAAATGCCACTGTTACAATATGCCATTCAAAATCGCGAAGACTTAAGGAAAAACTGGAGCGTTCAGAGATGATAATCACCGCTGTAGGTCATAGGGAGCGTTTCACTATAAGTGGTGATATGGTCAAATCAAATGTGGTGGTTATAGACGTTGGTATCAGCAGAGTCAACGGTAAAATCTGCGGCGACGTAGACTTTGATTCTGTTAGAAATAAGGCTTCTTGGATTACTCCAGTTCCAGGGGGTGTTGGCCCCATGACAGTTGCCATCTTGTTAAGAAATACTGTCGCATTGACAATGCTGTCGCTTAAGGGGCAGTAACGATTTGGAAAATGAGTGATGCAGCGACAGAAAAAGAGAAAATTAGGAAGTCAATGCTAAAAATTCGTAACTCGGTACCAGAGACTGAGCTTTTTGAAAGAAGCAAACTTGTCCAAAACAATGTCCTCAACTCAAGCCACTTTGCGAATTCTGAAACTCTGGGAGTATATTACCCCGTCGGAAGTGAAGTTAGGACAGAAGAAATTATTCAAAAGGCACTAAACCTAGCTAAGAAAGTAGCCTTGCCTATTATCGATTCAGATAAAATGAAATTCTACCAGGTAAACCTTAGACATCTCCAAGATAATACCCTCGTCACTGGAAAGTTTGGATTAAAGGAACCCGTCAAAAAGGGAGCAGAAATCACAAAGATAGATTTGCTCATAGTCCCAGGTATCGCATTTGATCATGAGGGAGCTAGGATAGGCTATGGTCGAGGTTATTTCGACAGATACATTAGGGGTGCAAAGGTGTCGTTTTCGCTTGGTCTAGGCTACCGGTTCCAACTGATATCCAAAAGTTTACCTCAATCGGATCTTGACCAAAGGATAAATGGATTGTCGACTGAAGACTGTGTCCTTTACTTCTAGAGGGATTCCTCTCACATACCTCACCTACTATTCGCTGGGGCTACTCCTATATCTGTCCTATAGAACTCCTCT
>JALZGI010000141.1 GCA_030861105.1 Thermoproteota archaeon | reverse complement strand
TCTGGGAAATCTTTTCCACAGAACCATTTCGGTTTGAATATTGGCGTGGAAAGTTATCGTCTATAGATGGGTTCTCACTGGGAACTAGAGGCCAGATAGAGACAAGGACATAAGTTAAATTTTTTCTAGATCCACTTGAAACTCTAAAATGAATCATCACGAGCCTTGTGTCTTATAGGGTACCAATAGATTCAATACCATCTTTTCTAAGCATATCCCCTATTCCTTCCATACTGCAGCCTCTTCAACGTGACAATGTATCAATAGAACTGGGAGTGATTTTTCTTCTGTTTGTTGTTGTCCTCCTGATTGATTTTGTCCAAATGCATGTAGAGAAACAAATAAATCGATAGTGACCAGCGTTGATATGAGTAGTGTCATGAATGTAGTTTATTCATCTAACAACAATAGGTCGAAAAGATATAAGACTGACGAGAAATGTCTCTTTAGCATTGTGTCTCTAAAGCTCATGAGGTAGCTCTTCCAAATAATGGCCAATACCTTATTATCTCCTACTGGTATGTCAGGGCCTCCGTTCTCTGTTATATCGTATCTCCTTTAAGGAATGTTGCAGTGCTTTCCCTCTCTGGCTCTACAGATCACATACCCATCTGCTAGTTAATGTAGATTCTTTATTCACATTACATATTAGCTTCATCGGCTGATATTATGGACTTGTAAATTGCTAGAAGGTTAGAGTTTGATGCAGTATTGTTGTTTGTACCATTGTTAATAGTAGAGAGGGGTTGATAATTATATAACAAGGAAACTAAAAGAACAAAGTCTCCTCCTTGAGTAGGAGTTTCAACCCTGAAACTATTTTGTTCTAATGTAGGTTCTTTTAGCGATTTATTGAATAGTACAAAAGAATCAGATATCTTTTTGTCTATAGTTATTTCTCCTATCTTTAAATCAGTTCTATTCATATCGGCTATTGGATGGAGAATTTCCGCACTTACAATATCTGGAAGTGCTCCTCCTGATATTTCTAGCCCCAAGAGCTGATTTTGAATGACATTGATTTTATTCAAGTCAACCAGATCACCAGCTGAAAAATTCCCTAGATAAGTATCACCTATAAGAATACCATCCATACCAAGTTCTTGAGATTCAGTCCATTCTAGAGGTTCTTCTGACTTACTTTGCAATACTTCAACTTTTGGCAACTCGAATCCTACATTTCTGTCCATAAAGTCTAGGGTACAGTTACAAGGAAATTCATTTTTTGAAACTCCCTGTGCCCCTTTTATATTGTCCTCCTGATAATTGTTTAGATAATTCAAGGAATAGAAAACTACCACAGACAGCATCAAAGAAATGACTAGTCCAAATTGTCTGATCATTATGTTTTAGTCTTGCCTAGGATAATTAAAATGATTTTGTTAATATTAAGTCGATCAGTAGTAATTTCTATTGCAAAAGTGTCTAATATGAGCAATGCCTTCTAAATAATTTCGCCATATCCGCTAGTGCTGAGCCTCCATAAATGACTGATCTGTTGGTATAAATGATTCATGTGTAGTTATTGCCACTGAATGAGGTCCTGTAAGGTTAATACTTCTATCTGATATATTCTTCAAGGTTACATCTGTAACAGGCTTTCCAAATCCAAACTGAGCATGGTATATACACATCTGTGGTGGTTCGGATATTTGGCCTATATATCCCAAAGTTGTAGGTACTAAATCTGGTGC
Source organism: Thermoproteota archaeon (assembly GCA_030861105.1). Taxonomy (GTDB): domain Archaea; phylum Thermoproteota; class Nitrososphaeria; order Nitrososphaerales; family Nitrososphaeraceae; genus TH5893. The sequence continues at coordinate 1,266 of JALZGI010000141.1, read as the reverse complement.
ACGACCAACTAGAACCTGAAATAAGGGATTATTTGGACTATTGGAGTCACATGGTAAGTTCAATGCTATGTGTCCTTTACTTGCATAGGGTGTTGAGTCATATAGCAAAACGAATTCACTTGTGTTGAGATTCAGACCATTGAGGAGCACTGTTTGTGAGGCTCTGTTAGTGTCTGCTGTATGCGAATAGTTGAAGTTGGTAGATACTAATTTGTGTAGTGCATCATCCATCTGCTGTTGTTGAGACAGAGAATTTTGTTCTGCCTCGTTCGCCTGATTTGCAAGATAACTTCCAGTGGTAACCACAGCAATATAGACAAGTATCGCTAAGCAAGCGGCAATCATACTTGTCTGTGCAATAGCAGTCATGTACTGTTTTATTTAGCCCCCTTGATGTTTATGTTACAACATGATGGATATATTGTTATTGCTTCTAAATAATTGTGAGGATGTTAATTTAATTTCTTATTCAAATATTGGGATGCACTTATGATGATCATTTCTAACTTCATTCTTTGTCTCACTCCTTTAAAAACCCGAAATATTTTTCTGGATATTCTTCTCTTGTCAAAGCATAAATGATAACCGTTAATAACTAGCATCTAATACAGGCTTTCAGATAAAGCCGTAGGAGGAAGAAAAAACAGCACGGCATCAAGATACCAGAGCTGCTTCAAGGGGAACTCCTGCGGCCTATTTATAATATGATTGAAATATACAAAAAATTTGAGACAATATTACATAACTGGTTTCTGCAGGGTCTGGATAAAACTAGAAGCAGCAGTTTGGCTACCTACTCTATCGCTACGTATTGACTCTGATGTGATCTTTGTTGATTGAGTTGTTGTTGATGGATGTATTCTTTGCTAACGTTGATAGAGAATAACATTCGCATAACGATATCTTTGATTTGATGATTGTCTATTAGTGAATCGACTATCTTGGACAGGTCATCTTTTGGAACTTTAACAGAAGAAGACATCTCAAGTGACTCTATTGCTTTTAATTTCCAGTAATACTGAAGAGCCTTACCTATTGTCGTATGCACTTCATAAACGACTTTACCCAGTACAGTCAAAGAATATCTACCATTTTTTCTTTTTATCAAATCAACCTTGGTTAGTTTAGAAATCCTTGAATAGTATTGCTTCGAAGTAAGCCCCATTTTCCTTATTTGAACTTCAGTTTCGCCATTTGCCAGTGCAATGGTGTTGAACAAAACAAGGCCTTTATCGTCTGATATAGCCTTTAAAATGTCTATTATAG
>JALZGI010000139.1 GCA_030861105.1 Thermoproteota archaeon | reverse complement strand
GCTTCAGTGAGATCTCAGGTTATGAGCAAGCAGACAGGTCTAAAATAACCTTTTACTAAACAGTAAGAATTCTTATCCTTTATATTTTCGCAGACGCCAGAGAAATTTGATGAACTGATTACTTTGTTAAGAACTGCAGTGCATAATGATGGGACGTTAGATAAAGAAGCAACGTCTTACAACGATCCTATGGCGCTTGATCTATTAACCGATGTTACTGAATATTTTGCACTGGATTATCAATTGTAATGATTAAAGTTACCATTAACTTTATCCTACAAAGCCAGAAAGCTACTTTGATACCTCTATTATATTATTAATGTTATTACTTATTGATGATCGATTAAAATTGAGTATTGCATGGTCCGCCCCTATTTTTTTAATTTCCTGCAAATCCCAGACTATCTATTTAATGTTTCCAGTCAATAGCTGCTCTAAATGCTCAGACCATTTTTTATTACTCTTATCTCCTCTTTCTTCTGGGTAACAAACTTGGTTGCTTCGTTACAAAAAGCTCTGCCAGTAGCTAAGCCAACTTGATTGAAGAATGCAGGATGAATTCTATTTCTTCGTCGAATTGTTAAGATAGTTTTTGGCACATTCGTCTGAACAGAAGTATAATACAACTCCCGCCGCACTGGAATAATATGCTCCTTCCAGGTATTCGTTAAATTCTTTCTTGCAGACGTTACAGAACCTGAACATTATATGCTAACAGAATCCTATCTTCCTATAAATCTCTTTAACTATTTAATTTACTGTAATCCAGTCTTTTGAGGAAATTTTGCGATCTATGTCCGATATTGAAATTTAATGATGGATCAACTAATGAAAACTATTTACTATTCAGATTTGTAATTGATTTTGCTCCCTTTTACTTTTGGTTTGTTCTTGAGTCATGCGTTGAGGGATGTATGTGATACCATGGTCTATTCTCAAATGGCTCAGGAATGCCACTCCATTGTTCACGGTATCCTTTATAATTAGTCCTCTATTGCAAATACTGCACTTTATAACGTGTTCATCCCTCTCAGCCATATGATAGTGATCTTATAACGAGTCAATATTATAAAAATATCAACTTGTCTAAACAGATGTTATAATCATATCAAATTGAAAGAATATGACATTCATAAACGTAAAATCTAGGCCTACAGTATACGAGACATTATCGTGACGATATCTTAGACTATTGGCTAACAGCCACGAAATACTCTTCTACCAGCTAAATAATCTCCTCCTTTTCTTTTCACCCACAGCATCTAACAATAATCCAAGAGGTACTTATCCAGTAATTCCATTGGCAACAAGCACGGAATAACAACCAAGTCCACAATCCTCGCAAATGGGTTTTAATGCTTTACTGTCTGCACTCCCTATACAACAAGGCTTCTTCTCTCTTCCCATATGATCTAAAGAGAGTATTGCCCAAGAAGGACATTGTACTGGTACAGTACCAATACCTCCCCAATTACCTTTCATAAGTGATAACTGTTTCTTGTTATTTATTACAAAATCTCGATATTTTTCCCTGCAAGAAATTAATTTGTCAACTATATTATTACGTTCATGTCCATAAGGCAACCACAATGGGTCACCTTTTATAAATGGCGTATGGAATTGAAATCCAATCTTGTTAACTAGTCCTCTCCATTCATGTACTAAATCGTCTACACAATCATAGTTTAAGGAATTGATTGTCATTGTAATCCATATATCCTTCCAAGCAGGTTTCCCATTTCGATCCGGGCCTGCTATATAATCTAATATATTTTGTTTTGTCTTTGAATACGAACCTTTTCCTCTAATCTGATCATGAATCTTCTCCGTCCCATCCAAAGATATCCAATAAAAATAAAGCTTGTCAAATCTTTTTAGAGGATATGTTCCATTCGAAACAACACATACCCTTCTGGGCATTTCTTCACAAAATACTTGTATTATCTCAGGTCTAATAGTTGGTTCTCCCCCTACCAATGTAACTACAAATATTTTTTGTCTTTTGAATGTCCTCCTGATAATTTGCCTCCATTCCTCTGCGGTCAAGTCTGAATCTTCGTTTTTTCTATTAAGCCACCAATAACAATGACTACAATGCAGATTGCAGATATTAATGACATCTACTGAGCCGTACATAGCTGGCTTCCGATGAAATAGTTTGATTCCTACAATTTTCTCAAAAATTCCATAATACAATGGAATCTCTCGAACAATATCAGTTAGGCCCCGACCATAAACAAGATCAACCATAAATGAAGAGATGACTTGTAATAAATAAAGTGTTTTGTTAGTAATTCATTTTGATTAACCAACTAGCTCCTATAAGGTATCTTTAATATAAAGCTCATTACAAGGGTGAAGAAGAGGCTAACAAGATAATAAGTATATATCAAAGAGTTGGAGATTTATATGAAGACAGATACAATTAATTGATAATGTTTAGACATTGTAATACCTGCAAAAAAGAATTCAATGAATACCTTGAGGGAGCATATTATTCTAGCGCTGTAGGAGTTGTATTATACTTCTGTTCAGATGAATGTGCTAAAAACCATTTTAACAATGCGACGAAGAAATAGGAATTCATTGGCACATACTTCATGAACTTTTTTACACAAACTCCCCGATTTATATTAGGACCGCTACCTATCCACATAGATAATGAGTTATAGTAGAGGCAGCAAGTATGGTCACGGTAGAGGAAGAAGTTACGGCGGTGGTGGCGGGAGAGGCTTCAATAGAGGTTCTCCTAGTTCAAAACCGGTCGAAACAGGTAAGGAATATGATGTAGATATTACCGAAATCAGCAGGCAAGGAGACGGTATCGCAAGAGTCCAAGGATTTGTAGTATTTGTACAAGATGGAAAGGTTGGAAACAACATCAAGGTAAAGGTAACTCAAGTAGGAGATAGGTTTGCTAAAGCAACAA
>JALZGI010000129.1 GCA_030861105.1 Thermoproteota archaeon | reverse complement strand
TCCACATAATGAAGAACTTGCTATAGGTGCAGTAATGGAAGATGGCACTACTTATCTTAATGATGAACTCATAAGAGAATTGGAGATATCGCAAGAATATATTGAAAAAGAAAAGATAGAGCAAATACGAGAGATAAAGAGTAGATATTCGTTATACCAAAATGTGAGAAGAAGGGAATACCAATTCGGAAATAAGACAGTGATATTAGCAGATGATGGGGCTGCTACAGGAGCTACATTGATTGCTGCTGCTAGACGGATAAAGAAAGATAATCCAAAAAGCCATTTGATAATTGCTGTTCCTGTAGCTCCTAAACCAACAAAAGAATTGTTAAGAAGAGAAGCTGACCATGTTGAAGTAATAATAAGTCCCTCTACTTTTAATTTCAAGTCAGTAGGACAATACTACCAGAGTTTTGAACCTATCACAGATGAACAGGTGATCGAAATTATGAAAAGGAATAAAGGTTAAACAAAGACTCTTTTTTATATTCAGCCAGAAATGTGTAATAAGACAAGTAACACGTGTTAGTACGTTGCATTAACTACCTCTTTTTTATTTTATTTTTATAATAGTTGTCTGCAAGAATAGTCTTGACACACTAATCATAAATGATGATATTTATTTGTATACTAATTTCTTGTGCTATTGATAGATTCTTGTACCTTCTCAATAAAATATTCCACTGATACAGGCTTTGTTATAATACTGCTTGGTTTTACTTCTGGAAACATACTAAGGATTTCATCTGCTGCATCTAAAGCTGACATAAATAGAACTTTGATATTTTTATTTATTATTTTTAGTATTTGGTAGAATTGAATGCCATTAATGTGTGGCATTCTGATATCTATAATTGCTAAATCATAATGCGGAGAATGTGATGAAGTAGTTGCATTATTAGAAGAATAATCCAATTCTACAATATGCTTCAATGCTTCTTTAGATTCATTAAATGATTTAACTTTATATCCGTATTCGGATAATATTGTCTTAAAACCATACAGTATCTCCTGCTCGTCATCAACTAGTATGATATTTGGAATCTTTTTATTATCGTTATTATTTAGATAGATAGTATTATTATAAGTAACTTTCTTGTAATTACCTTTTGATGCTTGGGAAGGATTTTTATCTACACCATCAACATCTTTTCTTTTAACAATCCAATTATCTACTATATTATTACCACGTTGAATTTTGAATAACAACTCTTTTCTATTATATTTGTCTTGATAAACAACTATTGTATCTCCAACTACAATAGGAAAAACATTCTTTACTTTCTTTGTGAATGTTAAACGTGAATGCTCATCTACCCTAATAGTATCTACTGCAATGAATCTATTGGAGTTAAAAGAAGCTCTGTCATCATCCAAAGAATGGAAATGCGAATCTGATGTAAAATGGGATATATCATCGTTTTTTGCATTAAAACGCAATAATATCTTAAACAGATATATTATGATATTTATGGATTTATCTTTCATATCTTTAACTATTACAAATTAGCCCATTTATGGTGCAAATGACAAAAATGGTTTGATCATTTCTGTTTTTTCTGGTCTATCGCCTATAAATATATTGGAATAAGTTTCAATAATTGAAATAATTATATAATTTATAATAATTGATCCGATATAAAGTAGAGTGTTGCTTATAATTCATAATTATTATGATATGAGCATGAGAAAAATATTAGCAATAATTGGAGCAATAATAGCTGGCGGACTAGGGATAACACTATTTAATACAGCACAAGAAGCATCAGCAGGGGCTCTCAACTAGCCTCTTTTTTTATTTATTATATTGTTATTAACTATTTTTATTATCCTATATTATTAAGAGCAATTGTGTTATTCTCAAGTAATTTTGTTATTTGAACCAAGTTTTTACAATATTCGCTACTTGATGTCCGATCCTCCCACATCGCTTATCTCTGTAGTACCATGTTTGAATTGATGTTCGGATGTGTAGAAATTAATGCCTATCTTCCACCCGCCCAGAGTTATCCCAGGTATTATTACACTCTCTCTTTGAATTTGCACAACTGATTCATTCGCCAAGCCGTAAGCCACTGCAACTCAACATTTTAGCTAACCTTGTCTGATATCTATTCCTTGTCATTGGTGCTTTCATAGCATAAATAAACAATGACCAAGGATCTAGTTCCTCAGACTGTATTGTTTTTGAGTTTTCCAACGTTTTCTATTTCACCATCTTATTTGTGAAACCCACTAAAAAGCACTGATATCGGAGCGGGCTCGGAGGGATTTGAGCTTGCTGGTAGAAGGGCTCATTCTATTCGGTTATTATAAAAGAATAGTTCAATGGGCCTAGTCGGATTCGTGACAAAATTGACATAATATTTTGGCCCAGGATATACTTCCTACCCTTGTATAATTCTGACTAATAATAGTTTGGCAATTTAGGAGAAGATGACCTCCCTCTGTGATAGGTATTTCAATTCTTAAAAGTAATGGTAAAAGAGGTTGTAAGTGATTGATTAATGAGTCTATTTCCAAATGAAGATATTCTTACCAAAGGAATTGAATCATGGAAATATTTTACAAATAGTTTGTATGCTGACCACAGTAAATTATTTATGAGTATGCTAAATAATTGTTACAAGTATGCTGATGTAATCAATGCTAAGGGTCAACCATTTCCAGGCGAAGCTGAGAGCGTGTGTATAGTCAAAGCCATGTTTCTT
>JALZGI010000125.1 GCA_030861105.1 Thermoproteota archaeon | reverse complement strand
ATGCATTTCCACTTTTGCGCCCTGTTTGATTCGGACTTCGAGGACTCGTACTTGGTCATTTTCTACTGAGATCTTATAGCTCTCTGGTGCTACTTTAACAGAGTCATCCTGTGACATAGGCTTTCCTAGACTGGGCAAAACTTAAGCATTGCTGAGGTCGTAGGTTCAAATCCCCGGTCCAATTTTTTATTCTGGTAAGATATGGCATATTTTAGGTTCATTTTTGGTAAATGTCGGACAAATGCAACAGCAAATGTATAAAGTATTGCATAAAGATACAGATATTCCTGCAGAGAAGGAGATAAAAAAGAAATGGAGAATCAACAATTCCGTTGTTTTCCCCTTTCTTTTTCATCAACCGCTCTTTTTCGTCCTGCTGCTACCACCTTCGAATTTGTTATTCTGTGCTGTCTGTCTATATGTTCTCTTAACTGCCTCTTCGAATCAAGAAATTCGCCACAGGCACGACATCTTGAAATTCTGCATTTCACTTGCGTACTACCTGTGATTCCCAACAATGTAATAATCCTCTAAGTTCTTCATTGAATCAAAATATAATACTGTAGCAGTCTTGTCGATGGCTGTTACTGAGCCGTGCCCTCGTACTATCACCTCTAAAGCCACGGAAGTATTTTGACTCTCCTCTATCCAATTTGTTATCGTTGATGACATATGTAATAGTCCAGCCCTGAAATACTAAAGTAAGAAGTTTGCACTGTATGGCAAGGCAAACAAGCCCCATTTACTTTCTCGTCTGAGAAACATGCTCGCACTATCTACAATAGAAGGAATTGGTCGGATAGCGCTAGGTTTTGAAGTTACTTTGGCTCGCAGGATTAGTATGGCAGGAGAAGCGAATGCAGAAGCTGATGGTATGAAGCATAAGCAAAATGAGAAGCGGAGCAATGACAACAGGACATCAGCAAAGTTCTTCTTCAATAAAGGAGTCATCGCGCTCGATACTTAGCACATAGGACTTGTACTGAGGGAAAAGGAAGGCAAGATACTGGTATTTCGTGACGGCGATAACAGATATTATATATATTCAAAACAGAGGTATAGACTCTGTCAGATGAAACATGTTGCTTGGCTTCCGTCCTACGAAATCGTCAGGCGTTATAAGAGAAGTGCGGCTAAACTTGATTCATGCTTCCTACTCAGTATCTACGGTGAACGATACAGTATTTTCAGTCAGGCTGAAGTGTACTCTTTTTAGCCCAAAGTCTTCAAACAAAAAGCGGTACTGCTCTGATAAGTAAAGAGACCATTTCCTGCCCATTTCATGTTGTATAGTGTAAGAGTGGCGTGAATAATTGACATCATGTCGGTAAGGATACCCGGCTATCCTGATCCATGTTTCAATGACATCCAACGCAGATACAATATTGTATTCATTTCTGAGCATTAAGACAAATTCCTTCGTTTCTTTCTTCGCAATATACTCTGCTATCTTTGTTAAATGATCTTCGGGGGCAAGCTTTAACAGCTCGACTATTAACCCCTTCCTTACTGCAAGAAATCCTGCCTTTGCAGCATTAGAATGCCAGTCTATATGTTGCTTAAAAATATGGGAGACCAGAGTGTTTAGACTAATGTCTTTCTGCTTTGCCTCATTTCTCAATTTTTCGATGATATTGTCTTCTAGTCTAAAAGCAATAGTTTCTGTCTTGTTTTTCTTCTCTTCGCTTCTTGTCAATAAGCTCTTACTCTTCTTCTCCACCGCTCTGATAAATTTATTTATGAAACAAGGATCTCTATAAAACTATAGTCTAAATTTCTTCAATTTTTCTTGATCTCTGCACTTGGAAAGGTACTTTCACAACGAGTATGGGGAAGTACTTTGCGATTGACAGTAACAACCTAACAAGGAGCTCTGTTACAGCCCCTAGTTACAAAATAGGCATACTGGCAATCAGCAATGAATATGTTAGGGGCGTAAATATTAGGTTTTGATGAAATATGAAGTCTTCCCAGCTTCTTCATCTTTATTAAAAATGGAGGGAACCAGGTCCCCACTCACACAAAGCGTTAATGGAAAATTTGCAACCAAAAATGGAGTAACGGTCGTCAATGCGCGTGCACAGCTTGAGCTTCAATTTTTTCCATTATTGGCAAATTGGTTTGCAAAGTTATAAAACGAGTCTCCTTTATCTTTAAATATCGTAATCCAAACACACCTCTTGCTAAATGTCTTTTGACACATCAACCCTTTTGAAGTTTTTTGCAGATGATTCCTGTTTAAAAATTTTAGCTCACATAGCCAAATCGTATGAAGC
>JALZGI010000065.1 GCA_030861105.1 Thermoproteota archaeon | reverse complement strand
CTATACAATCCTTAGGATAGCAACCACAGTCAGCACATCTAAGAGTATACATGTCCAACTACAATGGATATTCCCCTTCGTACTTATAAAAGTCATCTTTGCAAAAGCGATTGGTAAGGAACAGGTTGATTTAATTTCAAAAGTATTTGATCCAGATGCTGATCCGTCTCACCAGTAACGTTTCTGAAATCTTTATTTTGTTTGTTGAGCAAAAATTGCTAAGCAGAACAAGCCCGTCTAGCGTCTAGGAGGGGGATCTCGTGCTGAAGGTCTTTGTCGTGTCATGTATAAAGCCCCTCCTAGTTAGACCCATAATCGTAATCATAATCATTGGTGTTTTGAAAGCGAAAGGAAAGAAAGGCCCACGAAATGTAATTAATAAATTGAATGTTGATGAATAACTTTTAATGTCATCGTCTACAAGCCAATTCAGATGAGAAGAATGCGGAGAGACATTTGGTTCTCTAGCGGAACTCCAAGCGCACAGCAATACACAACATGTAGGAACTGCTTGAAGATATAATCGAATTATCTCGAATGGTCAGTTAACGGGGACGGAGAACTTGAACTTTTGAGGAAGAAAAGTAAAAACTGATAGTAATAGAGGAATCAAAACCGGGACGATGGAACGTGTATGCCGAAACCTGGTTATCCCTGGTATGCTTTTGTCTCCCCCTGGAGACTTATCACATACATCTATCCTCTATTACTGGGCACGAAGTGGCATATTATTTACAACAGTCTAATGAAAAAATACCGATCAACAAACAAAGTCATTTTAGTCAACCTCTATAGACAAGGCAAAGAGTTCGGGATAACCATATTTTGACAGCAACTATCCTTATCTATTGCGAATTCTTAAAATGACTCTCCCCAGAGTGGTACGGCTCGGTCTCAAAATGCTGAATATCAGATAACAAACTATTATCGATGATGGAGAAATAAGCAAAAGTATTCTTAGTAATTCGCCATATGGAAATAGAACAAAGTCAACCTTCAGAAGATCTTTGTATTTATCATCAACCAATAGGTGAATATGGTAATCTCCATCTGACGGATTTGTAAATACATCCATTACCGTACCATTTGCTATTCTGTAAGGATTTTTTTCATCTAGAACTATAAATCGTTCTGGTTCATAGACACCATCAAATAGAGATCCATTATAATTCATTGAACCATATTTGGCTCCATTTATTTCTGCGTACCTAACAGGATGGATTTCATGCCAACCATTACCAAATAATATAGATGCTAATTCATTATCTTGTACCCAGACACCATATACTGACACCCTGTCTCCTACTTCTGGTCTTGGGATATACTTTTGATCGTCTGGTACTACTTCGGTTACGAGTAAATAGTAAAAGGAAAAAAGATACAATGGAATAAAGATCAGTGATACAAGAAAAGCAACTAAAAAAACAGAAACCAAAACTCTGTTTTTTACTTAGAACACTATATATAAACTAGGATTCAAGCGGCCAAAATAATCAACGAAGATTAAAGAAAGGCCCGGAATGAAATTGCACTGGACCGGGGCCTCTGCTCGCTTGTCATAACAATGAAGTACATGAAACTTTAGCCTTGCTAATCGTTGAGTTTGCAAATCTTTATTTTATTTGACATACATACAGTAATATAGAGTCCTCCAGCACACACCCTTGAGAACTCTTGCCCGATATTTCGCTCGGGTTCTGGCTCCATTTGGGCCGGAATCACATCTTTTTTTAACATGTGATGTTATCATGTTATCTATAAGATGAAGATGGAAAATATCCAAACAACAATAAGGTCAGAATCCCTATAACACAAAACAGTCTCTTTTTGGTTCAATAATGTACTCCCATATGGGCAGCATAGATTCAGTGAATAACTGCTAAATAGCTCCTCGTGCAGTTATATTCTATGTCCGAGTACGAAGAAGGCGCACCAGGTACTGAAAAAGGAAGAAAAGACGATCCGCTAAAAGAATACAGAGAAAAGGAGGCTATGACTCCTGCGAAGGAAAAAGAACACGAGCCTACTGCGGTTAAAAGAGAAATGACGGAAAAGATAACAGAACCAGGACAAACAGGGACTAATCCAGAAGAAGCAGCAGAAATAGCAAGGAAGAAAGGTATGGCTAAAGGTACTGCTGGTGCAGCAGAAACAGGTAGTGAATACGAACAAGGGGCTGCAGGTTCAAATAAGTATTAAATGAGAAAATATTGCGTTCTCTATATCTAAAGAGGACGCTTCTTTTATTTTTCTTAATCAATAGTTAGGAATAGTTATAGTAACAGAGGAATCAAACAGGGACTTGGAATGCCGCTTGATACCGACCCTGGTATGCTTTTGTCCTTCCCCCAAGGGAAGAGGTTTATCATATACGTCTATCCTCTATTACTGGATTCTATAGAACCTAGGTTACATGCACATCCAATTAATGAAAAAATACTGATCATAAACAAAGTCATTTTTGTCAACCTAGGGATACAATTCATGAAACAGCATTTCGATTATGGTAAACTAACTACGATATCAGAGAACCCAATTCCCTTGGTGACAGCTCCGGCCTTTTTTAGCACTTCAATAGTCTGATTTATCGAACTAACAGTAATTTGATGTGGGAACCTTCTATTAAATAAGGTTGAATATCATACATGCAATAGAGGAATCAAAACGGGGACGATGGTATAAAATACTGATCATTTGGGTTGGGGGTTACTGAAAGTTCTGTTTTATAGTAAAGAAGTTGCTAAAAGATTATTAATAACATGTGCTCTAATTTGGTTATCCGATTTGAAGATAGCATATCATTGTTTTTCGTGTAAGACGAATTTTACAAATATAGAAACAGCAATAGAACACGCCAGATCTTTGCATCACGACGTTAGTGAAGAAGTACGAGGGGCCAGTGAAGAAGGCAAATCTCTGCTGGTATAGCGTAATTCCCCCACATTTTTTCCTTCAATTAGAACAATTTTCAATATCGGTTATATATTACAATATTATATGAGATTAACATTGGAATCAGACATTCAGCTATTAGAATTGGCTGAAGGAATAAAAGATGCATTGATTACCCCAGGGTTTTCAAGCATCAAATCAATAGTCGGTACTTCTGCATCAGATATTTCAGGTAAAGTCGGAGTGGATCTTTACAACGCACAAATTATCCTTCAGGAGGCTAAGAGAATAGAAATAAAAATGGCTGCTCCTCCTGTAATTGATTCCAGTCTGACTGATAAGGCTAACCCTGCGGCTGTCGCTGTGAAGAAGGAAGAAATCAATTTTCTATAACCCTAGCCAAAGAAAAAAGCCTACTGAGGGTATTATCTTAGCCATAGTAGTCTGTTATTCTGACCTATATTATATCATGTAGTTTAAATTTGGAAACAACTACAACTACAAGGTCATTTTTTGTCAATCTAGGTAGACAAATCCAAATTTGCAACAGATTTTCTTAGTTCTGACCTTACTATTAGTAGCGGCGTTAAAATTTCAGGATTTTTGTTAAATCCTCAAAAATATAATTTATTGTTACACACCGATTGTGGGTAAAGACTTTATCCTATTTTTGCTGTATAAACGTTGTATCTCAGGATGTGTCAAACATGAATCTCAGGAGATTACTATCTATAATAACTACTTCGGCATTGTCA
>JALZGI010000037.1 GCA_030861105.1 Thermoproteota archaeon | reverse complement strand
GTGATACGGAAGTCTATAAACAAGTTGTAGCAGAAGCTAAAAAAGAAGCAAGAGCAAATATTAGGAGACATATAGAGTAGCTATGGCAATTGTTAAGGCTAATTACACAAGAAGCAAAGCCAAGATTAAAGCAACCCTTCGCTATATTACTCACCGGCCAGGACGAGAAGATGAGAAAATAACCCGTACCCTGTTCGGCCATGATGGTGAGATGAATAAAGAGCAAGCTTATGAGTTGATAGATGCCCAAAAAGGAACGGCATATTTTCGATTGGTTCTTAATTTCGACCCTAAACGAGAGGACATAAGACGCGACCTTGATTTAAGGAGTATTACCAAACAAACAATCCTTGCCTTAGAAGAGCGGTTGCAACGGCAAATCGGATTTATCGCGGTTGAGCATAATGATCATAGTCCTTTACGCCACATTCACGCGATTGCGATTGTCAAACTTAGTAAGGGTGAAAAGCTAACAAGAGAGGATTTTAAATCACTCCGACAGTTTGCAACCCAACAGGCACTATTCCAACGAAAAGCTCGCGATTTAGTACGCCATTATCAGCTTAATAGAAATAAAAGTTTTACCCAGCGTTATATTGGCATGGCAGGTGGTCGCGCTAGAAGAGAAAGGCGAATGAGAAAGCTAAGACAACCATCTTTACCCTGCTCTGATTGCGGTTATAGGTTTTCAATGGTGAAAATGAAAAGCGGAAAATATTGGTGTCGTACTTGCGGGAAGGTAAAGGTGCAAAGTATTGAACTTAGTCTATGAAGAGTTTATTATACCATTGGTATCTATGGTTCGAGAGGATACTTGATTTCCTATCTACAGTTAATCATCTTCATACTGCAAGGTTAGCGCATCCGCATGAAACTGCAAAAATCGCTATCCCCATAACCCACATTACCCGCAAGATTACAGCAATATATCTTGCTGTTGGGCAGTTTGGCCGAATACTATGTCTCCAACCTACTAAGCATCAAAATCAACTTGGTAATATACTGCTTGATGGCAAGACTAGAGCAGGCAAGGGGTTAGCTATTGAGACTAATCTCTATACATGGCCTTATTCTGTTGTTATCAATGATATAAAAGGGGAACTGTATGACCGGACAGCTGGTTTTAGAGAGAAAGGGCTACTAGATGCTCAGGTTTTTCGCATTGATCCACGAGGCTATGGTAATAAGTTTGACCCTTTAGAGGGCAAGAGTACAGAATCGGATTTGAGATCAGCCGCAACCACTTTATTGCATAAGGAAAACGAGGGGGAAAACAAGGTATTTACTGAACGGGCAATAACCATGCTGACACAGATTTTTATTGCCGCGCGTCTAGAGGCACAGCGTCCGCTTCCTTTCACCTATAAAATGCTCAATGAGGGGCTGTATGGTGTAGCATCCATTCTTAAAATTATTTCCGAGAAATATAACTATTACCCCAATCTTGCAACTAAGTTTTTAGACATTCCCTACAACATGGCAGATTTTGAGAGTAAGTTTTTGCATGACTGCTACAGTACCATGACAGCCAGAATGAATAACATTCTAACCAAAGAGACTGTCCGTTCATTTATGGGCTCGGATTTTACTGCTTCTCAGATTATCACTTCAAAAACACCAATCAGCGTGTATCTCCATTGGCCTGAGAAAGATTTACTCTTTCTCTCCCCACTTATTCAACTGGTATGGGGCTCACTTATAGATGGGATGACAGATACTTACGACGATCTCAAAGGAAAAGGTTGCTATAAAGTCCTTGCGGTTTTAGACGAGATTTTTCGTATTGGTATGCCTTTGCTTCCCAAATACGCCACAACAGTTTGCGGGCGGGATATTTCGCTTTTAAGTAGATCCTAAAAAGTTCTTTGACAACCGAATCATTTTGTCAGCCAGAAGTTTCCTGACAGAATTCCTGATTTCTTGAGTCGCTCATAGGGGCTGAGGTCAAATATATACTGACATGCCTTTTGCGCAGACTCTTCAATAGATCGCGTTTTGCGGTCCGCTAAGGCTCGACCTTTCACATGCCGCCACAGGTGATCCATAGCGTTCAATTTAGGCGTAGCACGCGGCAAAAAACGTAACTGAATACCTAAACGCTTTGCTAACTCGCGACTACCCTCAGCGGTATGAGGCGAGCCACGATCTTCAAACAATACAATATGCCAACCTCGCCAATGCGATCGGATCATGGAGAGGAAATATTGATGAGTCTCTTGAACCCACTCCTCAGTGATGAGCAGCACTACCTCACCCCTCCGAACATTGATCGTTCCGTGGAGGATACGCTTAGCACGATTCCCGGTAATGGGTACGCATACCTGCTCCCCGATACGACCATAGCAATAATACAGAGGAGGCGTTTCGCAAATGATGGTCTCGTCAAGCATCAAGATGACGGTGCGTTCTCGCCCTTTCAGCCCGTGTTTAAGCCCCCTTTAGCCTGTTGCCAAGTAGCGGGACATAACGCCAGATGATGACGAGGGCGTTTCCATCTGATCCTCAGACGCCGAATCGCTAAACTCACACTATCGCATGAAACTTCAATTCCGCATTCTTCCAGCAGGTAGTGGGCAAGCAACGGGGCAGTCCAAATGGTCGAGTTATAACCAAAGTCCTCTGGGTTTTGATCGAGTAATTCTTCAATTAAGGGATCAATGATTCCATGGGCTGTTCGTGGGCGACCGCTGCGTGGCCCATCCGCAACACGAGCAGAGATATCAAGCTCACTGCGCCTCTGGAATCTTATGGTCCAGTTGTATACGGTTTGGCGTGATACCCGCAGTCGTTCGGCGACTTCTTCAGCACTTTCTCCAGCGTCGAGCCATAGCAGGGCGTTGGCTCGGTAAAACACCTTGGCATCTTCGGTATGAACTGCCAGTTCTTCTAATGCAACTCGCTCTCTATAATTAAGTGCGAAGAGAGTCATCTCTTTATCCCTCTTTAATGGCTGCAAGATAACCCATTATAATTGTCAAAGAACTTTTTAGGATCTACTTAGCGCGCCATGCAAGAGCTCGCTTTGGCCTGTTACTTTTCCTTTCGATTTGTAATAAGGTTTGCTTCATCACACTCTTGAATGCGGCCGATTTGATTGGGCATAAATGAGTCAGATAAGCTTTTGTTTACATTCTCTTCGGCAAAATGGCACTGCGTAGCAAAGGCTTATACTGATTATTTGTCTGGTCTCAACTCACTGCGACCTAGAAATACCCGCTCCCAAACCTGAACCGTGAGGATGGCCCATAAACCCCACACAAGATGTACTCTGCCGCTGGTATTTAGGTCAATCAGGCGTTGGACCGCTTTGTGGTCAAACAGTCCATGTGCCTTAAGCCGTTCAGCAGAAAGGGTGTCCCGCAGGAACTCCACGAGTGGACCTCTTAGCCATTCCATTAACGGGACACTCTGAGGAAGTTTGGCAGTATAGGCCATCTCGTTCGGCATCAACCTCGCGGCGAACCGACGGATCTCCTGTTTGTTCATGTCGTGCTCCGGCAGCTCAAGGACAAAATAGTCTAGCGCGTTGGCCCTGAACGGGTGACGGAATATTAACCCATGGGCTCGACC
>JALZGI010000034.1 GCA_030861105.1 Thermoproteota archaeon | reverse complement strand
CTCCCTAGTACCCTCCGAGGACAGGTAGTTTTTATATTGAACAAATCCTGCGCCTCAAAATGCGGGACCCTAGAATTCTCAGCCTCTTCTTGCATAGGGCATATCTGAGATGAACAAGACTGAGTTTGAACAATACCTAAAATTGACTCGGGCTGACTCCCCATCCTCTGATTCAGAAAAGATATTGTCTTTTATTAGATGGTGTAACACCAACAGAATAGAAGAATTAATCATCAGGCTAAGCACAGAAAGCAGAAACTGGAAAGGCAGCGGCTGCTTTTTGGACTTTACCACTTCTCGCCTAATCATAAGCAAAAAAAGCTTTATAAGAAAATTTTTCGACACAGGTTTTGTCGCGGGAATGGCACCGCTTCCCTACGCATTGTTGGCAGGGGAAAATGTCCCAGACTTTAAAAAGGGAACAGCCCTAGACCCTTCTGAAATTGTCGAAAAGGATAGGTCGAGCTTCTATTTTCGGTATTCCGAAATTGAGGAAATTCATTTACGAAGGGGAGTAGAGACAACTATCACAAATATGCTAGGATCTGCAATTAACACGAATTTTATAACCATTAAGACGAAAGATGGCAATCAGTATTCATATGGACTCCCAGTTAGAAAGAACGGATCTTTTGAGAAAATGTATTATTGGCTAAACACTATCTCTCCCGTGAAGGTTTCTTTAAGCTAGGAGTTTTCAGTCGACGTCGACATATTGGAAACAGAAGTTGAGAGACGGTCTCCGTGATATATATATCCGTAATTTTTGAAGTTTAAAATATTTCAGGATATATCTTAACAATGAGGTACAATTAGAATTGATGTTAGCACCAAGAGAAATAGATAAGATGATGATATGGACAGCGGCACAAATAGCTGAGGGACGAAAGAAAAAGGGTGTAAAGCTCAATTATCCTGAAACTATTGCATATGTAGCAAATTTTGTTGTTGAAGGAGCAAGAGAAGGAAAAGGAGTAGCTGAACTTATGAAATCTGCTCGAGAGATCTTGACTCGAAATGATGTAATGGAAGGTGTTCCTGAAATGATACACACTGTTCAGGTCGAGTGCACGTTCCCTGATGGTACAAAACTGGTGACTGTACACGACCCTGTTCAATAATGGTGAAAAAAATGGTTGGTAGAAAAACTCAATCAAAAAAAAACCTAAACTTAAACCTAAACTTAAACCTGGCCATATGGAGGGTAAGAGAAGTATGATACCTGGCGAGTATATTTTAAGCAAAGAACCAGTTAACTGTAATGAAAAAAGAAAAACCGTTTCTGTAACCGTAAAAAATACGGGAGACAGGCCTTGTCAGATTGGCTCACATACGCACTTTTTCGAAGTTAACAAGGCACTGGAATTTCCTAGAGAAAACGCATATGGATACAGATTAAATATCCCAGCGGGAACTTCGATTAGATTTGAACCTGGGGACTCGAAGGAGGTAGAGCTCTGCGAGCTTGGAGGTGCCCGCATCGTCTATGGATTCAATGGACTGACGATGGGTGGCTTGAAATCGACCAATGTTAGAAAGGCGGCGCTTCAGAGAGCCCGTGAGCAGGGATTTAGGGGTGCATAGGGGGAAGCAAAAATGGTTCTGAAACTAACACGCAAACAGTACACCGACTTGTTCGGTGCAACAACAGGCGACAAGGTACGCTTAGGAGATTCGGATCTGACAATTGAAGTCGAAAAGGACCTAATCCAGTATGGTGACGAGTGCGTCTTCGGTGGCGGAAAAACAATAAGAGATGGTCTTGCTCAAACACCTGGCGTTACGAATGCAAATGGAGCATTGGATTTCCTAATAACCAATGCAGTAGTTCTCGATCCCGTTCTTGGTATTGTCAAGGCTGATATTGGGATAAAAGATGGAAAAATAGCAGGTATAGGCAAGGCAGGCAATCCATACACGATGGACAAAGTGGACAGAAACATGGTGGTATCCGCTTGTACTGAAGCTACAGCAGGGGAGCACACGATATGCACTCCTGGGCATTTTGATACTCATATCCATATGATTTCGCCACAGCAGTATATAGATGGGATAAGCAACGGCATTTGTAATATGATTGGCGGAGGGACAGGACCCGCCGATGGTACTAACGCTACCACATGCACCCCCGGTGTTTTTAACATGCATAGAATGATGGAGTCTGTAGAAGATATACCAATGAATTGGGGATTCCTAGGCAAAGGTAATGACTCTCATCCCTCCTTGGCAACTCAGCTGGAACAAATTCAAGCAGGTGCATGCGGTCTAAAGGATCACGAGGACTGGGGAACGACAGCATCCGTACTTGACGCATCATTAAAGGCAGTAGATGCTACCGATACACAATTGGCTATCCATACAGACTCAATCAATGAATGTGCATACGTTGAAGACACGATAGACGCAATAGATGGGAGGACGCTTCACACCTACCACACAGAAGGAGCCGGTGGCGGGCACGCACCAGATATAATGAAAATTGCTGGAGAACAATTCGCCTTACCTTCTTCAACAAATCCGACCCGACCGTACACTGTAAATACAGTAGACGAGCACCTGGACATGTTGATGTTTTGTCATCATCTTAATCCTGCAGTTGCGGAAGATGTTGCGTTTGCTGAATCGAGAATTAGAGCGGAAACTATTGCTGGCGAAGACGTCCTTCACGACCAGGGCGTACTTAGCATGTACTCCTCTGATAGTCAAGCTATGGGTAGGATAGGCGAAGTAGTTATTCGCGCATGGCAAACCGCAGACAAGATGAAGAAGATGCAAGGGAAACTGGAAGAAGAAACTGGCGACAATGATAACTTCAGAGCGAGACGATATATTGCCAAGACAACAATCAACCCGGCCATCACCCACGGCGTAGCTGACTACCTTGGATCACTAGAGGTAGGAAAGTTTGCTGACATAGTAATGTATCCAACAGCATTTTTCCCAGCCAAACCAAAGATGGTATTCAAGGGTGGTTTTATCGCCTGGTCTATAATGGGGGATCCCAATGCATCTCTCCCTACACCTGAGCCTGTATTCTATCGGCCCATGTTCGGTGCAATGGGAAGAGCAGTGAAGAAAACATCGTTCACATTCACATCGAAGGCCGCAATGGATCTGGGAGTACCACAGAAACTGGGACTCGAGAAGGTAATGCTGCCAGTAAGAAATTGCAGAAATATTAGTAAGAAGGATATGATGTGGAATGACAAGACTCCGGAGATAACTATAGATCCTGAAACGTATGAAGTCAAATTGGACGGTAAGGTAGCCACCGTTGAGCCAGCCAAGGAGCTGTCAGCAACCCAAAGGTTCTTTATGGCATAAAGAAGCAACTTGGGCTCACTTGAAAAAGTGAGAAACCTGAGCAGTCCATCCTTTTCTTTTTTGACCTCTCCTGTAAGTTTATTACTTTGCTTATTGTGAGTAAAAAATAGGTTTTTCATTTAATGTCCAATCCTAATTATGGAGTATGGAGACCTATGGCGGAGAATGTAGAATTCAACGCCTTGGAATCAAATTCTAATGCGGTCATGGCTGTTGCGGATATGGTTAGGACTACATTAGGACCCAAAGGATTAGATAAACTCCTAATAGACCAAGCGATGAACCGTCATATATCAAATGATGGGGTTACAATTTTGCTTTCGCTTAGAGCAATACATCCGGTAGCAAGAATGATCGTCGAAATTGCCGAACGACAAGAGCAACTGGTAGGCGATGGAACAACTACAGCGGTGGTGATGGCCGCTGAAATGATAAAAGAAGGAAGAAAGCTAATCCGAGAGTTAGCAGTCCACCCAACCAAGGTTGTGGAAGGGATCGAAAATGGAGTAAAGCATGCATGCAGTCTCTTGGAAAAGGAAGCAAAGCCCATTGACCTGAACGATAGTATGTTGGAACAAATTGTGAAAACATCGCTATCTTCAAAGCTAGATGGAAGACATCTTTCATCCCTTGTTATTTCGGCTCTTAGGACGGTTGGAAAACGTGCTGTTTATGATGGTTCTTACAACTTTGACAAATCTATAATGGTTATTAGGAAAACCAATATGGATGACAGGGTTGTCAACGGAATAGTTCTTGAAAGGACTCGATTGGATCCTGAACTTCCTTTTGAAGTAAAGGAACCAAAAATAATAATCGTAAAAATGAACTTGAAGCCTGTCAAAGAAGCTTGGATTAAGGAGAGTTCCAAGTATGAAGATATATTAAGTATGGAAAATGATAGGTTGTCAAAAGCTAAACAGATAGTTGACTCAATAGTTGCCACCGGGGCAAATGCAATTCTGATAGCTTCATCCGAAGTAGATCAGGTAGTCGAAGATCTCCTCGTCTCCAGAAAGGTCTTTGCTGCTAGGATCTCGGTAGAGGAAATTGAGTATTTATCGAGGTACATAGGAGCAAAACCTGTCAGAATGTTAGACGACTTAAGTAGCAAAGACGTAATTGGAAGGGCCAACCGTATATATGAAAATGACCAGGAACAGGCAATTTACATTGAAAAAGGTCCTGATGAAAACATCGTTACTGTAATTGTTTCAGGAAGCACTAAGGAAACTTCCCAAGAGCGATGGCGAGCGG